>NZ_JBKFGH010000014.1:0-166674 GCF_051233475.1 Neobacillus terrisolis
ACACTATTTCTCTTACTCATAGTGGACTCCTCCCCTTATGACTAAATTGTACTCCTACTAAATTTAGGTGTCCAAATTAGTAAGGGGGCTAAAAAGATATATTTTTGGAAATGTCCCATATCCACATTTAAACGGGCATAAAGACCTTTCAGCGAGCAAATATTTTTAAAAAATAGCAAGAATTTCTAATAAAAGCGTAATTTCTTAAAAAAATAACACGATTTTTCTTTAAAAATAATAATTTTCATTAAAAAAGAGGGGTTATTTTTAAAAAATGAGCTATTTTTTTAAAAAAAAGAGCCGAAACAGATCATGCCAAAGAAAAACTCAATTAAAAAAGTGTCATGTATAACTTTAAAAAAACTGCTGATACTACCAACAGGGACTTGTAGCTCAACGCTTAGAGCAACTAGCAGTTACAACGTAAACTGTTATGTCTTTTGTGGGTTGGAATCCCATCAAGTCCCATAATCCCTTCAAAATAGGAAAAGCAGGGATGTCTTTAATAAGACCCCTGCTCCTCATTTATTGCCCCTGCCAAGGAATTTTATTTTAACACATTTCCTATGATATTGGATAGAATCGCGACTTACCCGCGCAGGTTATAAACAAGCAAAACGCTCCATCTTTATCCAAGTGTCTCTGATTCCAATTTAAACCCTTCCAAAATCACATCTTCATCAATCTCCAGCAATAAACACCTTTTTCCCTGAAACATAATATATTTTACTTTGTTTAGTTCTTTCGGGTTGATCGACACATCTGCTACGCTCGTATTGATTTTAATCTTTTTTGGAATTAAACTAGTTGCTTTAAATTCATGTTTTTCATCATCGACGATAGCTTTAAAGGCGTGCTCAACCCTCGCGGTATCTACATTCTCGACCCCGCTTACTGTTAAAATCCGTTCAACGTCCTTATAATCCAACATAGGAGATTCGCTTTCTTCATTCTCTTTACTCTCCTGGACCATCTTATCAATTTCCTCATAAACATTGGAAATGACTCTAGTATCCACTTCGTCACCGACTACATTTACTAAGATCTGTTCGAAGCAGTCCTTGTTCTCCAAAGCCGTAATAAAGCCTTCACAATTGAGTACATCTAAAACAAACGTTTCATCCGGTTGATTCACTTTGCCGGCACAGTAAAGAATATGGTTTACATCAGCAGCGTTGTCATTAAATGCAGGAAACAAAAAACCGGACAACGGAGATGCTAAATTAATAATCGGATCAAAGGCATTATTTGGTTTGAATTCCTTCTCGATATAATCAAACAGCAAGGCCTTTTTCGGTTGATCGATTTTGTTTTGACTGCAAAGGATAAATTCGTTGGAATAAACTTCATCATCCCCGCCCTCTTCGGATTCCTGGTTGCGCTTCTTTGTTGGTTTTCGATATTCGCCACGGATAAACGTTACCATCGTATCAAATTCATAAACAGTATTTGCATACATCTTCTCAACCATTTGCAGCATGTTTCCAATCCAATCTTCGGTTGAATCCAGTCGTAATCCTTCATAAAGAATGGTTTGTGCACTTCCTTCTACATCCCGTCTGAATTTCAGCTCAAACAATTTTGTATCGAGATCGCCTGTTAAAACCTTTTTAAAGTTTGTTAAAAACAATTCTTGTGCTTCTTTTTCTAGCATTTCAAACGGTTGACAAACATGATGGTAAATTTCACCTGATTCTTTTTTAACATAAACATTAAAGATTTCTCGAATGTTCATGAGTGCATTTTCTAACTTAAATTGCTTGCGGATATTTGCGATGTCTTGTTTATTCATATATCTCAACTCCCACTCATGATTATACTGTTCAGAAAAAGAAATAGTAATACTTGATATTTTTTTGATTTTAATAGCAAGCATTCTTCTTACTGATAAAAACATAAACAGTATAAGAAAATAACTCATTGGTGCAATTATGTCACATTCCACATCGGTGCCACTTCTTACGAATCTTTCACTATAAATTGCTATCAATACCCCTCATTGGTGCTACTTTTTACAAATCTCTCACTATTATTTGCTAGCAATGAACTCTGTTGGACTAATAAATTGGGGATTCTTTTTATATTTTGTATGATAGGGGAAAAGGGTTTGGTCACATAATCGTTTGCACCAAGTTTGAACCCGGTTAGTTGGTCCGTTTCTTCCGCTTTTGCCGTTAGCATGATAACCGGAACGGCTGAGATTTTTTTGATCTCTTTTAAAACTTCCCATCCATCCCTTTGCGGCATCATAACGTCCAGGATAATAAGGTCAATTTTATGCCTATACTCAATAAAAAGATCAAATGCCTGCTTCCCATCGGCAGCAGTCAACACACCAAAGCCGGAATTTAATAAGAAGTCGGAAACAAGCTTACTAAGTCTCATTTCATCATCTGCAACAAGTATCAATGGTTTTTTCACAGTATGACCCTTTCATAGATAGTCTTTATTTATATCAATACCAATAAATTGTGATGAAACTGTGATGAGAGTATGAATGAATTATTACGTATTTCCTTTTCGTAAAAAAAAGAATGAGCTCTTTAACATTAGAACCCATTCCTGATTATCGTTATTATTTTCCGCCGAGCACATTGTCCATCCTCTTTAGCTTCCGATAAATAACCGATCGGTCTATTCCTAATTTTTTTGCAGCTTCTGTTGCATTTCCATTAAACGTATCAAGGACATGTTGAATATAACGTCCCTCAACAATTGCCGTAAAATCTTTTAATGAACAGTTTTTTTCCATATTGCTCTTAATAAAGTGATCAATCGCAAACCAATCGGTAACAGTTTCTTCTTTAGACTGCTGTATACTTTCCTGATTCGTTACGACAAGGCGTTCAATATAATTGCGAAGCTCTCTGGCATTACCCGGCCAATCACATTTAAGCATTTTATGAAACTCATCTGCACTTAGAATCAGCTTTTCACCATATTTTTGGTTAAATTCAGCTAGGAAATACGAGATTAAGCCGACAAGGTCTAATTTCCGATTTCGAAGTGGTGGAATATGAATCGGGATTACATTAATCCGATAATATAAATCCTCACGAAATGCACCTTTCTTGACCAGCTTCCATAAATCCCGATTCGTTGCCGCGATAATCCGGCAATTTATTGGAATATTACGGATCCCGCCAACTCGTCTTACTTCATTATTATCAATGACCCTCAGCAATTTTGCTTGCAGGTCTAATGGCATTTCAGCTATTTCGTCTAAAAATAAAACCCCATCATTGGCCAGCTCAATAATGCCTTTCTTTTCCTCACTTGCACCTGCAAAGGCCCCTTTTTCGTAACCAAACAATTCTTGCTCAAATAAAGAAGGAGGGATAGCAGCACAATTTATGCTGACAAATGGACCTTGCATGCGATCACTTTTTCGATAAATATAACGGGCAACCATTTCTTTTCCTGTTCCTGATTCGCCACATATTAATACTTTACTATCGTAAGAGGCAATTTGATTGCAGACTTTTACAATTTGCTTCATAGCCAAGCTTTCAGCTACAAGGCCGATGTCAGTCCCCTCTTCCTTAGCTTCTTCTTTACTTTTATTACTTTTATTTAATATATTAGGGTCAACATCAAAGATTGGAAATTTACCGTTATATTCATTTGAGGTTGTAACAACAAGCTGTACTTCTCCATCTTTTTGTAAAATAGGAATCGCTGTTGATTTTATATGGAATCCTCGGTTTGTATCTATGGTTCTAGATACTCTTTGTTTCGTTTCGATCGCTTCCATTGTAATGGAACGTTTATAATATCCTGCTTTGACTAAATCTTGGACATTCATTTTCAAAAGTTCATCAAGGGAAATTCCAATTGTCAATGCAGTAAATTCGTTTGATATTAGAATATTTCCTTTTGCATCGGTAACAAATAAAGTAGAAGGCAAATCGTTGATATCTTGAACCCCTGAGTTATTTCTTGTTTTTTCAATCGCTTTTTTCTTCATCTAAGCAACCGCCTCCTGCTATTAATTATTTCTTCATTATAAGGACAAAACTACATTATGACGGTAGATATATTATGACATTTATCTATTAACAACAATTAGCAGTAACACTGTCATAAAAAAGAAGCTGACTTATTAGAGGTCAAACCCCTTATTAAGTCAGCCTCTTTGGCTAAGTCCATTAAACGAATTGCAACTCTTTTTCTTCTACAATGGTTATTTTCCCAAGATTGTTTAACACTTCTTGAGCTTCAGCAAACATGCTGGTAATCATTTCTTCAACCGTCGTGATTTCATTGACTAAACCGCAAATTTGACCAGCCATAACGGAGCCACGATCGGTATCCCCTTCAAATACGGCTTTTCGTAGTGAACCTAATGAAATTTTTTCAAGTTCATCGCGGGATGCATTTTGTCTTTCAAGCTCCTGGAACTCAGCAATCATGCTGTTTTTAATGCTACGTACTGGTCCACCAAGACTTCGGCCAGTAACAGTCGTGCTTGTATCATCAGCATTGACAACCGCTAATTTGAAGTTTTCATGCGTCGGACATTCCACTGTTGCTAAGAAGCGTGTTCCTACTTGCACACCTTGTGCACCTAAAGCAAACGCTGCAGCAATTCCACGGCCATCAGCAATACCACCTGCACCAACAACAGGGATAGAGACTGCGCTAACAACTTGAGGTAGAAGCGCCATGGTTGTTGTCTCGCCCACGTGGCCACCAGCTTCGGTTCCTTCAGCAACAATCGCATCTACTCCTAATGCTTCCATCTTTTTAGCGATTTTTACAGAAGGAATGACCGGAATAACCTTAATTCCATGCTCTTTAAAAGTGGCCATGTAAGGAGCTGGTGTACCTGCACCAGTCGTAACGATTTTTACGCCTTCTTCAATAACAACTTCAATTAATTCAGGTATATTATGCATCATAAGCATTAAGTTAACCGCAAATGGCTGGTCGGTAATTTCTTTTGTTTTTCTAATTTCTTCACGCAGGCGGTCAGCAGTCAGGCCACCTGAACCAATGATTCCTAATCCACCAGCATTTGATACAGCACCTGCAAGAGGAGCCATCGCGATTTGGGCCATACCACCCTGGAAAATTGGATATTTAATACCTAATAATTTTGTAATACTCATTGTTCTTACCTCCAATAGTTTAATAATTAAGTGTTAAGCTGCTTTTGAAATATTTGAACCTGTGAGTTGCTTTTTTTCCATCGCTTTAAAGACGAAGGTTAAAGCAAATCCAACAAGTGAAATAACGAGTGCGATATAGAAAGCATTTGTAAATTGTCCACCATTAGCTGCGGCAACCGAATTCGCAATCCTAGGGCCAAAGAACGCTGCACCTGAATATCCGATAAAGGTTACCCCGTAGTTGACACCGTAAAATTTCATACCAAATTTCTCACCGACAATCGACGGGAAGATCCCCATTGTGCCGCCAAAGCATAAGCCGATTCCCACGATGGCAATCGCAAAGCCAGCCACTGAAGTGGAAAGTGCGATGGTTAACATCATGGCAGCAATGACGATGTAGATTACCATTAAACATTTTGTACGGCCGATTTTATCAGAAACGGCACCCCAGAATACACGTCCGGAACAGTTACTTAATGAATATAAACTTACAAATAAGGCCGCTGTTGCTGGTGTTAAACCAAACATCGTTTGTCCGATTACAGAAGCATTTGAGGTAACCATCATTCCAGAAAGTGCACCAATTAAGAATAAACTTGCAATCACGTAAAATATCGGTTTCTTAATCATTTCATTCCAAGCGATGTTGACAGCGCCTTTATTTGCACCTTTAACTGAAGGCGGTGTCCAACCTTGTGGAATATAACCGGCTGGGCAAGCCTTTACAAGTAAACTACTGCCTAAAATGATAATTAAGAAGGTAATTCCTAATTTAATCAGAGCAGATTGTACACCATTGCTCGTAATTAACGCGTTGGCAATAGGGGCAATCACAATCGTACCACCACCATAACCAGCGGTGACAATTCCTGATGCCAGACCTCTTTTATCTGGGAACAACTTAACAGAGTTACCGATTGTTGCAGAGTAAACAATACCCTGTCCAACGCCTGTAATCACTCCATACGTGATATATAACATCCATGGAGCTGTGACTAAGCCTGATAAAATAAATCCTAAGCCAAACATTGAACCACCAAGGATGATTGCAGTTTTGGCACCGCCCTTGTCAACCAGCTTTCCACCCAAGATCATCGGGATAGGTGAAATAGCGGCGTTAATCGTGAATGCCATCATAATTTCCGGCATAGTTGCGTTGAATACTTTGGATAACGGCATTGCAAAAATACTAAAGGCGTAGACGGCCCCTACACAAATATTAATCAAGGTGGAGGCAATAAGAATTTGCCAACGATTAAGCTGAACATTCATGCTTTTTGTTTCCTTCCTATTTTGGATTAGCCGGCAGGATTGTTCATTTAATCCTGCCAACCGATTTTGGACTAGTTTTAGCCTATTGAAACCAACTCGGGTACGTTATTCGTTTCATTTTTCTTCTCAATAACGTCTTTCAATTTCCCCCAATTTTCTTGGAACATTTCCGCATCCATTTCTTTTAGGTCTGCAGAAATGACAGGAGTAAACTCCATTTGGTCTAATACATCCTTCTGTAGGTCGACACCTGGAGCAATTTCTATTAAAGTCACTCGGCCATCCTGTAGTTCAAAAACAGCACGTTCCGTTACATAAACGACTGGCTGATTAATTTTTGAAGCATAGTCGCCACTGAATGTAATTTGTTGCACGTTTTTAATAAATTTCTTTGCTTTACCCTCTTGAAGGATGTGCAATTTCCCAGCTTCTACTTTCACTTGTAGACCACCAGCTGTAAAGGTTCCAGCAAAGACTAGTTTTTTAGCCGATTGAGAGATATTGATGAATCCTCCACATCCAGCTACCCGGGTACCAAATTTGCTTACGTTTACGTTTCCAAATTGATCTGTCTGAGCCAATCCAAGCACGGATAAATCTATCCCGCCTCCATCATAGAAATCAAATTGGGAATCATGGTCGACAATCGCTTCTGAGTTATACGCATGACCGAAGTCCTTCAGCCCGGCCGGAACCCCACCAATCGAACCTGCTTCCGTTGTTAGCATAAGCTGGTCGCTTACTCCTTCTTCAGCAGCGATGCTACCTACGCTTGCTGGGATACCAACACCAAGATTTAAGATCGTATTTGGCAACAGTTCCGCAGCAGAACGGCGAGCAATGATTTTTCGTTCATCAAGTGGCAGTGACTCGATTCCTTCAACCGGTACTTTGACTTGTCCAGAAAAAGCTGGGTTATAATAAGTATTTTCCGTTTGGAAGTGATTTTCCGGTTTAGAAACGACAATGTAATCAACTAGGATGCCCGGTACTTTAATATCCTTTGGATTTAAGGTGCCGTTTTTTGCTACCGTTTCAACTTGAGCAATAACGATACCGCCTGAATTATGAACGGCTTGGGCAACTGGTAATACCTCCATGTGCAGGCCTTCTTTTTCAAGCGTTAAGTTGCCGTTTTCATCTGCTACTGTTCCACGAATTAACCCAACCTGTATCGGAAAAGATTTATAGAATAACCATTCGTCCCCTTCAATTTCAATTACTTTGACAATATCTTCTTTCGTAGAAGGAGACATCTTTCCTCCTTCAACGCGAGGGTCTACAAATGTTCCCATTCCTACTTTCGTAATCACACCGGGGCGTTTTGCTGCAATTTCACGATATAACTGTGTAATGACCCCTTGTGGAAGGTTGTAGGCTTCACATTTATCTTCTTCAATTAACTTCGCCATGCCCGGGGAGGCAATTGCAATCCCGCCAATCCAGCGTTTAACTAGTCCTTCATAACCTAAGTGACTCATCCCTTTATCACGGCGATTCCCAACTGCACTTGAGTGCATGACAGTTAAATTTTTTGGGTGACCACTTTGCAGGAACCGTTCTTCAATTGAGATTCCCATTTCTTCTGCCCAGCAAGATAATCCAAAACCAGTTGCTGCAACAGTATCTCCATCCTTGATCAACTCGGCAGCTTTCGATGCTGAAATTACTTTTGACATCCTAGTTCACTCCTTGGATATAGTAAATAGATTCACAAAATAAACTTTAAGATTGGCCATTATGAAGGAATACACATAAAGTTTGTGAACCTATTCACAATGGTGACTAAAAAAATATTTTGAAAGACTTGGTGTGTTAAATTTTGTGCTTGTGAATCATTTCACTAACATCCTATGACAAAAAAAATAGAGCGTCAATCATGCTCATGGTGGTCAAAATCTGCTTTAAAGTAGTGGTTTTTTTGCAACTATTAGTATCATTCATTGACCATGACATACGTTTTTTTTTACATGAAGAAATAACAATATTCTATTTATCAATCCCGAATACCTCATTGTTCAATTCAAATTAGTTCTTATAAATCAAGGAATGATTGAGTTGTTGTAAAATAGCAACAGATTTAATCAGTACCACTCTTGTATTTTCCTGAAATTCACAAAAATAAAATTAAAAAGGAAAAACAAAAGGTAGAAAAAATTTTTAAAAAAATTTTTTCTACCTTTTGTTTTATGAATGTTGCATTAATACCACAACACATTGTTACTACCATGAATAAAAAAACTCCACCACTAGATTGTCTAATGGTGGAGTTTTTTAAGTAAGTTTACATATTATGTCCCATGTTTGGCATTTCAGTTACGATCGTTGGATCAACCATTCCAGCGATCATCGCAACGTGTGCCAATACTAAAAACAAACCTACAAAAAATGCGTGAACTTTTAGTTTTCCTTCTTGGGATTTGTTTCTGTAAATAATATTTAAATCTAAAAGTGCCATACCAAGCAACGGAACGATACCTAAAAGGTAAAAGCCTACAGCTACAACATCGATCCATCCATGCCACTCACCCGCTTGTGTAATCGGAATGACTGCATTAAATAATAGATAGAAGAAAATACCAGTAAAATAAAGTCCAACAAAAATTGATGTAATTTTGTTTACCAATCGTAATTTCCCATTTAAATTCCTAGTAAATAAGATTGCTAACTCCGTAACCGCAATGGTTTCGGCGCAGATAACCGGAATGGCCATAAAAATAATCAAATTCCAAGGCTGATTATCGGCTAATAAGCCCATATAATGTGTCATGTTCATTTCTAACATCCTCCTAAAAACACTTATGATGCATTTCTGTTAGATTATAGAAAATAGTTATGAAGATTAGATGTAGAAAGAGTGACAGAAACGTGTCTAAAAAAACCTATCATCTTATAAGAGACGACAGGCTTTATCTATTGGTGACCCGTGTTGGAATGCAAAAGAGTTTACAGTAACTAGTAAGGGCTATTGGCGACCCCATTTGTAATAAGAAAGAGATTTCGGTAACTAATAATTTCAAAAAAATCAACAGAATAGTATAACATGAAAAAAAAAGACTCCGAATATTTTCGAGGTCTTTTATTGCTCATAGTAGGATTTCGTATCTTGAAATTACCCTTCAAGCTTAAAACGTTATTGATTCAGGCGCCGATTTCTGTAATTTGTTCTCATCTAATTTTACGAGCCTTGGAACACTCGATGAAATATCAAGTTTGTAGTTATCTATGATATCCAACAAATGTTTCATTATCTCTTCTTGAGTGGGATCAGGAGTTCTATCAGGTACATCTAATTGTGTGATATGTTCTCCCGGTTTTAATACTTTACTAATTTGCAGACCGTTTGGAGGGGCCGCCAGATTAATAATTATTCCTTCTTTATCGTGAATTACGACTAAATGCATCTTGATTTCCTCCCAATTTTTGTTATGGTCCTACTGTACTTACCATAATGTAAAAACTTCTTAAGGTAACATTTCCAAAATTACGCATTCTGACTCCGATTAATGTTTCTCCAGGGGTTCTGTTTTCTACCCTAAGTTCCTGAACAACTATCACGCTATGTCTACCTACAAGAACAGGCTCATGTGCGTGGGCAGTTACAGTAATAGTTGAGTTTCGATATGCATCCGCAGGGCCTAATATCCAATCTTCATCAGCACCCGGATCCCACCTTCTCCCTGCAACAGGAACTGGGGGTGTAAATATAACATTAGCCATTCTCGTACTCCTTTCATTGTTCAAGTCCTAATGTAACTTGTATCATGAAACACATTGAAAATTTATGTTAAAATGGAAATATTTAGAACCTAAAGATAAACCATCGAAAATCTCTATTAATCTACTATTATTATTTGGGTTGGTATGAGGGGCATAAATATGAGCCTATTACCCTGGTTGAAACTGAAATGCAAGTGCAGTTGGTGTTTGAGGAATTTATCTGTGCAAGGGGTGTGCTTTATGGCAAAAATTATTAAATGTGAGTTACCGACAAATTCCTTATTAGGCAAGTATCCTAATCAATACATAGATGCTTATCAAGGTACCTTCATCAGCGAGAAAGAAGTAACAGTTGAACAGATAACTTTAGCTTTTTTTTATACATCACCACAATGGATAAACACACTATTAAAACTTAGGAACTTTATAGTTAAAGCATTTGGATTAAAGGGATCGAATGTTGATGTTAGATATATAAAGAATTCAACTGTTAAAGTAGGACAATCTTTTGGTTTATTTAAAGTATTTGAAATGAATCAAAGAGAAATAGTTTTAGGTGAGGATGACAAGCATTTGAATTTTCGTGTTTCTATTTATTTAGAACAAATAGAGAAACAGTCAAATTTAATTATTTCAACCACAGTTAATTATCACAATACTTTGGGAAAAATATACTTCCTATTGATTAAGCCCTTTCATAAGATTGTTGTAAAGACAATGTTAATAATGATGTTAAAATCATTTCATACTTCGTAAAATAAAAAAATAGCCTTTCAGAATTGAAAACGGCTATTTTTAAAGACTAAGCAATTTCATAATTTTCAATTAGGACTTCATTAATTACATTGCATCGGGGATCCCATCACCATTACCATCGACACTTCCCCCTCCTCCGGGGCAAGGACAATTAATATTGATGACTGAACGACTTTGTGGGGCTGCAGCAGTTTTTGCGTTCATGACAGCTTCAGCCATCTTAGGATTATTGATTACTACTTTCCCTGTTTCGTCAATGGTTATTTCTTCAGGGGTGAAGTTAACCCCAAAAAGTTTTTCACTCATTACTCATTCCTCCTAAGAATGTTAAATCGGATTACATGGACAATTGATATTTATAACAGGTCTCCGCCGCCGGGTTGAAACCGCGCTCTTAACTGCTTCAGCCACCTTAGGATTACTGATTATTACTTTCCCTGTTTCATCAATGGTAATTTCTTCAGGTAAGAAGTCCACTCCAAATAGTTCGCTCATTTCTCTTTCCTCCATTTAAAAAAATTTTTTACACTCCTATTTTTCATGAATCTAGGGTATTTTATGTAGTGCCTAGAACACTTAACGGACACTTCAAAGCAGCGGAATCTAATGTGACCAACCCTTTTACCCATGGAGATAAACGTTTCGAATTTATTTCAAGAGTCCCATCTGAGCGTAATAATCCTATATAATTCCTAGGATCATTTAACGCTACAGTACATTTACCTATTTTCCCATCAGCACGAATAATCAAAGAGTTCGGCTGTGAAGCATAGCAAACTGGAAATGTTTCTTCATGATCAACTAACTCATTTTCATACAGTTTACGGTTAAGCATTTTGAGAGCTACTTTCTTTTCTTCAGGTGACATAATTTTAATATTTGCATCGTTGGGCCCACCTAATTGTTCGATTGACTTGAAGATTACAGAAAAACGAGTATCTTTTATAAACTCGTTACGGATATCCTCTATTAATGGATCTAGTTGTGCAAAAGTCTCAGAATCATAATGGACCCGAAGCGTAATCGTAACAGGTTCTTTACTATTTCGAATGGCTAATAGGTTTTCCCATATTCGATCGAAAGTGCCTTTACCATCTGCTCGTAACCGACTACGGTTATGTAGCTCACGAGGACCATCGAGTGTGATTTGGTAATCAAGCACACCTGCCTTGGTTAACTTAGATAGCATAGAAGGTGTTAAAAAATAGGCATTAGTCGTCATACTACCACGGTAATTTAATCCAGAATGCACTTTTGCTAAGGCTGAGGCATGGGCAGAAATGTCAAGAACGATGTCCTTAGCAACTAGTGGCTCCCCGCCAAACCATGATAGATGCAATTCCTCAAGTTCTGGAGAACGTCTATCTAGGAAAGCTTTTATTCCTTTAATTGTTTCATCAGACATTCGACCGATTGTGTAATCTTCATAACAGTACGTACATCTGAAGTTACATTTCTCTGTCGGAAGCAGGATAAGCTCCTGTCTACGATTTGACAAATATGGTGCGATCCTTGATTCAATATTGGGAATTGCCATAGAATCTCTCACACCTCCTATTTCCATATTTTTACATAAATATCTTTACCTAAATAACCGAACTTATTCGTTAAACCCAGAAAAATATAAAAAAGAAGCTACCCCACATATTGGGCAGCTTCCTTGAGTAAAATTAACGCTAACTTAGCGCAATACAAATATTTTTTGCTTCTGTGAAAAATTCCAAACTATGATGACCACCTTCTCGGCCAATCCCGCTTTTCTTAAATCCGCCAAATGGAGCTCGTAAATCACGAACAAACCAACAATTCACCCAAATTGTACCAGCTCGAACATGATGAGAAATTCGATGTGCTCGTTGTAAGTTTTCTGTCCATACAACACCGTTAAGTCCATACTCAGTGTCATTCGCTATTTTTAATGCCTCTTCCTCGGTATCAAACGGAATCAAGGTCACAATTGGTCCGAAGATTTCTTCTTGGCATATCCTCGCCTGATGATTTTCTTGCACATAGACCGTTGGCTCTAAATAATAGCCATTTTGTAAATAATCAGGTAGTTGCGGGCGTTTGCCTCCACATACCAAAGTAGCATTTTCTTCTTTTGCTACCTCAAGATAGCTGATTACCTTGTTATAATGCGCTTCACTGACAACTGGGCCCATTTTTGTATCCTCATTTTGGGGATCCCCAACTATTAACTCCATTGCCGCCTTCTTGAACCTTTCTAAAAATTCATCAAAGATGGTTCGTTGGACTAAAATTCTCGATCCTGCCAAACAAACCTGTCCGGAATTCATGAAGGCTGCTTGAATCGAAACGGGAATCGCTTTATCGAGATTGGCATCCTCAAAAACGATATTAGCTGCCTTGCCGCCAAGCTCAAACGACACTTTTTTCAATGAATCAGCACCATTTTTCATAATCCTTTTTCCAGTAGATGTTGAGCCGGTAAAGGAAATTAAATCCACTTCAGGATGAGTCGTTAAGGCAGTGCCAACAACACTCCCCAATCCATGCACAACATTGACAACCCCATCTGGAATGCCTGCTTCCTTAGCAATTTCACCAAGCAATGATACCGATAGAGGCGTTGTCTCCGCTGGCTTTATAACCGCGGTGTTTCCCGCTGCAAGACACGGTCCGAGCTTCCAGGTTGTCAGCATAAACGGAACATTCCAAGGTGTAATCAATGCAGCCACGCCCACAGGTTCATAGCGAGTATAGTTGAGGTACGCCTCTTCCATTGGATAAACTTCCCCGCCCTGTTTTTCAATGAAATCGGCGAAAAATTTGATATTATTTGCCGCTCGGGGAACTTCATGGTGGACAGTCGAAAGATATGGTTTCCCGACATCCATTGCATCCAATCGGGCAATTTCTTCTTTTCGTTCTAAAATAATCTCCGCCATGCGACGTAGCTTGGCACAACGTTCCGCCACAGTCATCGTCCGCCACGGACCTTGCTCAAACGCATCACGGGCAGCGCGGCAGGCTTTATCCACATCTGCTTCCGTTGCCGCACTTACCTGTGCAATCAATTCCTGAGTTGCTGGATTTTTCACCGCAAATGTTGCACCGTTGCTTGCTTTTACATATTTACCATTAATATAAAGGTCAACTTCCCTTACCCCAGTCTGTACTTCCATCATTTCGCTACCTCATTTCTTTTTTTTACAGACTCACCAGCAATTCCCCAATGCTCAGGTTCCAACTCATTGATCATGACACGAATACTTCCGACCGGAGCTTCTAAAACATCAGCAACCGTAGCTGTTACTTCACGAATCAAGCTTTCTTTCTTTTCTGGTGAACGCCCTTTTAGAATATTGATTTGAATAAACGGCATAGCCAGCACTCCCTTTCTTATTCGGTAAAAACAGCTTCGACTGAGCCAATTCCATCAAAACTTGCAGTAAATTGGTCACCCGGTGCAATCGATACAGCTCCTGATAAAGATCCGCTTAACACCACTTCTCCCGGCTTAATGCTCTGTCCAATTTTATAAAGCCTATTAGCCATCCATGCAACCGCTCGGGCAGGATGCCCCATAACCGCAGCGCCAGCGCCGGTAGAAACAACTTCTCCGTTTTTCTTAAACACCATGCCCATTAGCTTTAGGTCCACTTGATCGGGTGCATAGAAACGATCACCAATAATAAATCTAGCTGATGACGAATTATCGGCAACAGCGTCCGCTAACGTAAAGCTAAAGCCATGGAATCTGCTGTCGATGATTTCAATTGCCGGGGCGATAAATTCTGTAGCTGCAAGAACATCCGCTACTGATACGGATGGACCCTTTACTTCCTTATTAAAAATAAACGCAATCTCTGGCTCTGCTTTAGCATGTATCAAAGGCGAAAGAGAGATTGGCTCCCCATCAAACATCTGCATACTTTCAAGCAAAACACCGTATGAAGGCTCATGAACGCCCATCATGATTTGCTTTGCCTTACTTGTCAGGCCGAGTTTTCGACCCACTCTTTTCGTCTGTTCCTCTTTGCATTTAATTTCAATTAATTCTTCCTGAACTTGATAAGCTAAAGCTTCATCTAATTCTGGATAACGGTCGACAAATCGATTGACCGGTGTTTTATGTCTTTCTGCCAGAAACAATTCCTTAGCAATCTGAGCAATTACATCCGTTTTAATCATTGATTATCACCCGCTTCATTTTGACTTTTAAAGGAGACAGACACCGAACCGATGTGAGCAAATTCAGCGGTAAAGGAATCATTGTGCTCAGCTGCAACGGCTGCTGTTAACGCACCGGATAAAACGACTTCCCCCGCTTTTAACCAAACATCATATTTTGCTAACGAGTTTGCCAACCATGCTACTGCACGTAGTGGATTTCCCAGAACGGCCGCACCCGCTGCCGAATCAAAATATTCTCCGTTTTTATAAACCACCATTCCAATATTTGTTAAATCTATATTCTCAAGGCTAGTTGGATTTCCACCGAGGATCGCCCCAGCGGATGAACCGTTATCCGCAACCGTATCTTCAAATTTAATATTCCAATTCTCGATTCGACTATCAATCACTTCAATGGCCGGTACAATATAATCTGTGGCATCAACTACATCCAAGATTGATACATTTGGACCTTTTAAATCCTTCTTTAAGACAAACGCAATCTCAAATTCTACTTTCGGTTGGAGATACCGGTCAAGCGAAAGGGTGTCCCCATCCAAAAACATCATGTCATCCAATAAATGGCCATAATCAGGTTGGTCTACCTGGAACATTTGTTGAATTGCTTTACTAGTCGCACCAATTTTTTTACCAACAATAATCGCTCCGTCCCCCACTTTTCGGCGTATTTGCTCCAATTGAATGGAATACGCTTCATCGACGGTAATAGCAGGACTGGTTACTGTTAATGGTTTTATCGGCTGCTTCGTTTTCTCTGCTGCCAATAAATCGCTCGCAGCAGCTTGTATGCTCACCTTCACTTTGAAATCCCCCCGACCGATATAGTCATGCTAAAATCCTTTCATTTATGAATTGGAATAAGCATGTTTTTTGCCATTTGCCAATTGATTGTGGAGACGTTTGTTCCATTGAATTCTGATCGTTTCATTTTCAGAAAATATGGATGGAAATCCGTTTAAATATTGAAGAGTAAGCTTCCCATTGTTAACAAAAGCGCTCCATTCCGATGACCCATTTCGATTCTGTAAAGTTACCTCATACTCGCCACCAGCCGGCAGTAAATAATAAGGATTAACCTTTATCTCCAAGATGTCTTTATCAAATATGACTCTACCTTCCAATTGATAGGAAGCACCTAAGTAGTCTGGGATTTTTTCCACCTCTCCTGATAAAATCAATCCTCTTATCAGAGTGGAACTGATTTTCTGTCCAGAATATGCTAGTTTCCGCACCTTTATTGCTTCAAGCTGTCCATCCGAATCTGCTTTAATGCGATCCATATTTCCTTCCCCACGGCAGCCATAACTAAAATCAAAACCAGCAACAACTACTTTTGCGCCAAACTCAAGCAGGTAATCATATACAAATTGCTTTGGAGATAACGCAGCAAATTCTCGATTGAAATGAACATGATAAAAAATATCTGCCCCCATTTGTTTACAAATGTTTTGCTTTTCAGTTGGGGGCATTAAATATGGGACGACTTTTCTCCCATTGGATAGTACTTCCTTCGGGTGTGGAAAGAAACTCATAATCGCGAAAGGGAGCATCTTCTCTTTGGCGATTTTTCTAGCTTCTTTAATCACACGCTGATGCCCCAAATGAATTCCGTCAAAGAAGCCCAGTGCCATTAAACATGGCTTGGTTGATTTAAGAGCTATTTCGCGATTGTCCGGTAACACATGAATGACCTCCAAGAAAGCTCCCTCCCACAGATAAAAATATAAATCTCCTAAACTTTAAGACCTTTTTGTTCTGCTAGTTTAACGGCTACATCTAAGATCCAATCCTCCTGGCCAGCCACCGCTTGACGCTTGCCTAACTCCTCCATAATTTCAGAAACAGTAACTCCAAATTTCTCCGCTGCATGGCGAACATGTAACAGGAAGCTATTATAAACACCGGCATAACCGCTTGATAAATTATCACGATTGATCACAATGGGTGAAGGCATTAATGGGGCAACAACCTCCTCAGCGGTATCCATTAATATGGATAAATTAATTCCTAAATCGAGTTTCATTTTGTTCAAGACAGCTACTAAAACTTCAGTTGGAGCATTACCAGCCCCGGCTCCGAGTCCTCTTAATGTCCCGTCAATTTGGTCGGCACCTGCTTCCAGAGCCGCAATCGTGTTCCCGATGGCCAAGCCTAAATTATTATGAGCATGATATCCTACCTCAATAGTCAATGCCTCTTTTAATGCAGAAACCCGTTCTCTTACGGCCGATTGAATAAGAGCACCCGCTGAGTCAACAACGTAGACGCAATCCGCACCGTACGATTCCATCAACTTGGCCTGTTCTGCCAGTACACTTGCCGGCTGAGAATGAGACATCATCAAAAATCCAACCGCCTCAAGTCCCAATTCCTTCGCTAAGCGGAAATACTGCTCTGTTACATTGGCTTCAGTACAATGCACGGCGATACGGATAACTGAAATGCCTAATTCTGCTGCTTTTCTTAGTTCAGTGCTCGTTCCGATTCCTGGTACAAACAACGAAGCAATTTTTGCTCGTTTTGCCATTTCTACAGCCGTTTTAATCAATTCAAATTCCGAATGAACCGAAAATCCTTGCTGTATTGTCGAACCGTTTAGTCCAGCCCCGTGGCTGACCTCGATAACAGGAACACCCGCTTCATCTAGGCTTTGGACAATTTTCCGCACTATTTCCGGAGTAAAGCTGTGGCTGACAGCGTGATCGCCATCCCTTAGTGTTGTATCCGTAATTCTTGGTAACTTCATCGGTTAACCTCCTTTACACCGAGAAGATGTGTAGCATATAAATCGCCAACCTTATAGGCAGATGCGGTCATAATGTCAAGATTTCCAGCGTAGGTTGGGAAATAATCCCCTGCCCCGACGACCTCATTCATGATCACAACAGTCGGCAAACGCCCCCATGGTGTTTCACGATAATCTACAAACGGTGTTCCCTTTAAGCGATAACCCGGTACATAGCTCGATATCTCTTCGGCAATGGCTAGCACCGATGCTTTTACCGCTTCCTCATCAAACTCTTCTTTCATCACGCAGTATACTGAGTTGGTCATATTGATCGGTGGCTCTGCTGGATTGAACACCGGAATCGCTCTAGCCATATGAGCACCGCCAATTTGTTGAACTGCATTTGCCGTTGTCCGAACGAATTCATCGACATTTTGTCTTGTTCCTGGACCAATCGAAACGCTAGCTGCAGTGGTAATGACTTCAGCGTAATGGACGGGAACAATTCGACTGACTGCGTAAACAAGGGGCGTGGTAGCCTGCCCCCCGCATGAAATCATGTTTACGTTTTTCGATTCAAGATGATCATTCATATTAACTGTTGGTACAACGAATGGGCCAATGGCCGCCGGTGTCATGTCAACGGCTAATTTCCCTTTTGCCCTTATCGCCTCAGCATTTACCTTATGCGCTTTGGCACTCGTCGCATCAAAAACAATCTTGATTTCAGGATCCTCCAAAATGGCGGCAATGCCATGATGACTAGTTGAAATCCCCTTTGCTCGAGCCCGTTCCAATCCTTCTGAATGAGGATCAATTCCAGCAACTAATGAAAGCTCCATGTTTCCATCATTTTTTATAATTTTGTACATTAGGTCTGTACCAATATTTCCAGAGCCTAAAATGGCAACCTTTATTTTGGTCATCTTTCTTACTTCCTCTCTTGTTATCTAGCAATTAAGGCTTTACAACTTCCTTATTCGTAACAGGAGTTCCAATTAACCACCATGAATCAGGGAAGGCAGTTCCAATCCAAGTATCTCCGTTACCAGGAACGTCCTCCATTTCCCAAACAACTGGCTCCCAAGCAGGATCCAATATTAAATAACCAGAATCACCGAACAATTCAATTCGATTTCCACCAGGCTCATGGACATACATACAGAATGCTTGGCTTACCCCATGTTTATTTGGCGGAACCTCAATTGTGTAACCATGATCTTTAAGCAAATCGGCAACATCGTATAGATTTTGTGGAATTCCATACCAGTAACATAGGTGGTGTAATTTACCCTTCTCTTGATTTGGTTCTTGCATATAAGCGATTTCATGGACAAGATTGGAAACACTAATCCAACTACCAAGGACATTGCCGTTATCTTTGATTTGTTCACGCAAACGGAAACCAAGGGCATCCATCATAAATTGTGTATCTTTAGCAGGATTGGATGTCATCAGGTTAATATGGTCTAAGCGACGGACCGGTACCCCGCGATCAGGACGCTTCGAAGGACGATTTAATAGTTTTGATTTATTCTCTTCAGCTGCTTGGTAATATTCAACCTCCCAGAAGATCTCCATCTTATGGCCATCAGGGTTCGTAAATTGATATGCTCGGCCATGTCCAATATCTCCGTCAATCCAGCCAATGCCCAAGCCCGTTTTTTCAATTTCCTTGACGCGGCGGTACAGTGCTTGCGGAGAAGATGCGCGCCATCCCAAATGTCCTACACCGGCATGTTCAGCTCCGGTAATTTTCAACGTATTATGATAGAAATCTTCATAAGCACGAAGGTAGACAGACTTGCCTTCGCGGGCTGTAACTTCCATCCCTAGGAATCTAGTAAAAAATTCAACGGATTCTTCCAGTTTCGGTGATAGCAGCTCTACGTGTGCTAATTGTGCTACATCATAAATTGGTTCTTGAAAATTTGTCATCAAACATTCCCCCATTTTAATGAATTTGATTAAACTGATCGTTTTACTTATTAGAACCCATCTCTACTGGCTGTAAAGAGCAATATTTTCCATTAAAGAAAATGAGTGGTTCATCTTCTTCAAGCTTTATATCTGTAACTTTGCCAATGAACAATGTGTGATCCCCTTCGATATGTTCATTGACTACTTCACATGCAACTTGTGCAATTGCTCCATTGATAACAGGAAGACCATCAAGTCTAACAAAGTTCACCTCATGTTTTTCCTTCATTTGACCAGCAAAAATCATCGATAGCTCCTGCTGATTGGCCGCTAAAATATTGACGGCAAATTTCCGACTCCTGTTAATTTTGTCCAACATTTGTGCTCTTTCACCAATCGAAATCACCACCAGCTTTGGATCAAGGGAAACAGACATAAATGCATTAGCCGTCATCCCATGGACTTCTCCATTTACTTCAGTGGTCAGTACGGTTACACCGGTTGCAAACATCCCCATCACACTTCTAAACTTGCGATCATCCATGATAGTCCCCCTTTTTTATTTGTTAATAAATTCTCTTGATTGATCGGCCCAGGTGCTGTTCGTCCAACCATGTAAGTCATAATCATTTAAAGCGGAATCTACAAATGCTCTTTGAAGATCTGCGGCACCTGTGGCTTCAAAATGGAATAATGCTTCCATATTGATGTTTTCATGATTGCCTGCATAGTTAACCTCATATAATTCATGACGGCCGCCAAACTCGGTGCCGATTGTATCCCAAACCATTTTCAGTAATTTCACTCTGTCTTCAGCATTGATACCCGTACCACGATAGTAAGTATCCAGGTATGGTTTTAATTCAGGGTTTAAAAAGTCTTTTGAACTGGATGGCAATTGGATTAATCCTCCTGCAACCACCTGCTCGAAAATATTTTTTACTTTTACCCAGGCAAGCGGTGCAAGAGCACGGTACGCAGCACTTGAATATGAGTTCGGAATGACTAGTCCATTCGGTCCTTTTTCAGGTGCAGTTGCCATCGCCGTTGATAAGCCCCAGAACATATTTCGAAGAGCGACCACTTCACCAATTTTTGCTTGAACACCACGGAAATTCTTCGTTCCAGCTGCCTCGGTCGCTTTTAATAACAGGCCAGTCATAAAGTCCAACTTTACGGCTAGGCGAGTACAGCCATGGAAGGTAAAGCGTGGAATAAATCCACTTACCGCCGCAAAGTTATTGGAAACCTCCAAATTTCGGTAAGCAAGCACATTCTCCCAAGGAATAAATACGTTATCCAACACAATAACGGCATCATTTTCATCAAATCGACTTGAAAGTGGATAATCAAATGGAGTGCCAGTGGTTGCAGCTTGCAATTCATAGGATTGTCGACTGATCATCTTTAATCCTGGAGCATTCATGGGTACAAAGAATATCAGCGCATGGCTTTTATCTCCGTCCCCTAAATCAATCGTTCCGTAGTTAGCGACGAAGTTATAATTCGTTAGTGCAGCAGCCGTTCCAACCATTTTGGCACCGCTTACAATTATTCCGTCATCTTTTTCTGCCACGGCACGGACAAAGACATCCTTATTTTCATGTAGAGGTTTGGAGCGATCTACTTGTGGGTTAATAATCGTATGGTTAACAAATGGAACTTCCTTTGTGGCTTTTTTGTACCAGGCCTTTGCATTGTCTTCAAAGCCTTCGTAATAATGAGCAAATGCATTTAAATGTCCGATGAAGGAGGCTTTATAATCTGGAGTCCGCCCCATAAATCCGTAGCTCAACTTCGCCCATTCAGCAATAGCATCACGTGCGCCCAGTAAATCCTCAGCGCTTTCAGGTGTTCTAAAAAAGCGATGCGTTCGATCGCCATTTTCGGTTGTAGTAGTTAAAATATCACGCGTTTCTGGGGCATGCAGTGCATCATACATTCTGGCATAAGAGCGAGCAGCATTTCGATAGGCAGGATGTATCGTAACATCGTCAATCTTTTCGCCATTTAAATAAACCTCACGTCCATCCCGGAGACTTTCCAAATACTCTTGTCCATTAAGCAAATTTCCTCAGCTCCATTTCTTTAATTTTGATGAGAATGTTTTTAATGTTTCTACAATCCTTATATTAAATAATCAGAAAATTCTGCACAATGACACAGACTGTCAGAAATAATTAAATTAACCACCAATCACTGTTAGTTTAATTTTAATAATAAAAAAAGCCCGCCCCCATCCATGGCTAATTTCCATGAATGTGACTGACTTTTATAAAACCTATTTACGGATTATTTTTCAAACAAATGATAATCGATAATTTTTAAAACTTTCAGGGCAATGAGCAGTTGGAAGCTAACTTGAGGATTACGTAGATCCTGTTTAAGGAGGTCGGTAATTTTGTTAAGACGATAGCGAAGCCCGCTGATTGATAGCGCCAACTGGACTGCAGTTTGTTCAAGATTCCCGCCATTAACAAGGAAATGATAAAGCGTCTCGATTAATTCAATTTTATTGCTATCAAGATTTTCATAAAGCTTTCCAAGGGTATCTCGTATAATTTTTCGCAGCGCTTTTTCATTATGCTCATTAATTAAGACACCTATCACTCCCAATTCATCAAAGCTGGTGATTGGCTTTTCCCTTGAAGATAATCTTACGGCTGAGCGTCCTTCTTCGACTGCTACAGCAGCATCGACAATGTTATCGTTTGCTTTACTGATACCGGCTAAGAACGATACATTTTTTATATGCTTTTTAAGATGAGATAAAAGAGAATGAGTGTTTTTTTCGATATTTTGTACTTTCAATTGATTTTCAGGAATTAAGAGTAATAAACTATCAGCGCGTTGACTGATTAATACATTGCTCTGCTTTTCATTAAAAAAGGAACTTACTGTTTCAAAAATATTTGTGTGTAGAGTAAGTTCTTTTTCTCGACATTGTTTCGTAACCTGATAGCTTAAATAAAGTACATAGTAGCAATCGGTTAAATTCAGATTAAGAAAGCCTGCCTTTCTAATAATCTCAGAAGCAGAAACATACTTGCCACTAATGATTTCTTCTAAAAAATGCCCCTTAACCCGTTCCATTGATTCAAGTTCTGTTTTTTCTTTAAAAAATAACAATGAGCAAATGTTCGAGACCCTTCCAATAATCATCGAATCAATATCAAGATTAGGGATATTTTCATTACTATAAAGAAATGAACAATATCCAATAATTTTTTCGTCTAAAAAAATGGGTGTAACAAGTCTAGAACCGCTTGGCAGGTGAATAACCATCGTGTTTTTTATCGGTAGATTTTTTTTCAAAAAATCATTAAATTCATGCTTGAATGGCTTGTACTGTTCAACATTGATACCTTTTTTCGCCAACACCTGATGATGAATATTTTCGACAATAACAGGAAGATTGATTTGATGATTCACAATATCCAAAACTGACTGGATGTTATTCCCTTTTATTACTTCATCAGTTAGATCCGCATGGATTTTGGTTACAAATGATAAATTATTTTTTTCAATTAACAACTTTTGATAGGTTTGCTCAAGCTCCTTGATCACTGGTAATTCTTTGTGGCTATATTGAAGTTCTTCTCCCTTCTCATCCCATTCGGTAAGTCTGAGCCCTTCCCAAATACAACAAGGGGCCCCCTGCCCTTCACATTGAAGTTCTTTGAAAATGACCACTTCATTAATTAAAGCGCTTACATATCCGCTCGCATAACCAGTAAGCGTGAAACATACAGGTTCTTCTGCCTTTCCTAAATTTTCAATATGCTGTGCTGCCTCGAAGGATTTTTCCCATTTTCCAAGATAACGAATCGATTTTACCTTATTTCCGTCTATCTCTAACTGATAATCGGTAATTTTTGATTTAGCATGTCCTTTTAATGCATGTATTTTCGGACCATACTCAATCTTTTCAGCAAAACTTAGTGAATCATTATCAATTACAGCTTTCGCATCCTCTTTACCTAAATGCCAGCCGTATTTAAAGAAAAAGCTTTTCATCCTCTCTATCCCAATATTTTCAATTAAATCTCGCTGTAAAACGCCAAAAGCCAACGTCGGAATAATCACTGATCGTTCATTATTGCAATAAAGCAAATCGTTCTTTTGAAAAATACGCAATAAATCATGATTGAGTAGAACTTGATTTGGCTCCATCCTATTTCCCCTTCACGAGATGATTTTGTATAACATTCAAGTTCATTTTTATGATGATGGTTTAATTCAATAATTATAACTGAATTTTCTGTCAATTCAAAGTCTAAAACAACTTTCAACATCAGTTTTTCACCAAACTGGGCGAATTCCGCCTTTGAATATGTAAAACCGTCATATGTAATTATGTTTAAGTTTATTTTCCTAACAGCTAACTCTGTCTAAATTGAAACCATTCCTTTACTGGCCTTCAAGTTTAGTATTTATAAATAATAAATAAGTTAAAAGTTAAGGCACAACCAGCAAAAACTGCGAGTTGTACCTTTTTGCAGGCAAAATTCCCGATTTTCTGCTTAAGTAACCGTCCTTGTTTTACCAATCATGTTTCATTCAAGATGTTTCTCCGTTTCAAGTAAATTTGATAGGCTCAACATTTCGAGGATATGAAATTTGAAGTAAACCATCAATCATTTGAATATTCATGTGTTGTGCATATGTTGCTTCTGGAAGATTGATTATTCGCTCGAATTCTCCATATATTCTTTCCCTTTTGATTTCTTTTTCAAGTTGTAATATAGGATGAATTATTCCTTTAATTTTTAATTGCGTATTTGAGATTAAGTTTAGTGAAAGATTTTCACGATTAACACCCGGTATTTCGAGAATAATAAAGTTATAGTATTCATTTTGGTATATATCATATTTTGGTTGGTAATGACTTACTTTTACCATTTCATCAGGATATTTTTCTTCGAGTACACGAGTCCAAAAATCTGTTTTCTTGTATTCATTCGTTATTTGTAACCATTTTCTCATTTTCTCTATGTCCATCTTCCTGCTCCTTTATATTTGGTTGGCAATAGGCATAGAAGGATTCGCTATTTGATCCTGATCACTTACATCTGGATCTACATTCCTTGAATTTAAAACTGCAGTTGGTGGCGAAAAATCACCTAATGAAAAATTAGCTCCAATAAATTTACTATTAGCTGTATGACTGTTATGAACTGTAGGTCCTATATCAATATTCCCGTTTTGATTAGCACCGTTTACCTTGATATTAAAAATATTGATTTGGTAAGGCATGTCAAGTAACTCCTTTTATCTAAATTGGTGGAATTGGCGGCACTGGGCCCATTGGTGTACTAACATAAGCGTTATCCGCATTACCAATTGAAGTTTGATCGTTTACATCAGGATCATTTAATAAATTTTCCATGATTGCTTCTGTAGGTGATGTATCACCATAAGATGAATTTATTCCCTGAGATTTGTTATAGGCGGTTGGACTATTGTAAGATGCTTCACCAATTGTGATGGAGCCATTACCAGAAATACTATTGATTTTTAAATAATGTAAATTAATTACAACTGATGGCATTTGTATCACCTTTCTATCCTTTAACGTATCTTATCTTATCCTCACTTTATGTTTAATAGCGCCTATATGTTCCTTTAACATCTGGAATTCAGGAAAAAGGACAATCTACCTCGATAACAGTCTGGTGGTTGCCGAAAAAATTATTACATAAATGAAAAATAGCTCAACCAAGTTGAGCTATTTTTCAAAGATAGAACGGTAAAATTTAGTACCAATAATAAGGGTAAGCAGGATATCCATAACCATAGTCATAATACGGGTACCCATAGCCATAGCCGTAACCGTACGGTCCCAACAATGCACTACCTAATAATCCTCCTGCCAATCCTCCTAAAAAGGGATTAAATCCAAAACCAAAGCCAAATGGTCTTCCGAAACCAAATGGTCTCCCAAACCCAAACGGTCTTCCAAATCCAAATGGTCTTCCAAACCCAAACGGTCTTCCGAATCCAAACGGTCTTCCAAACCCAAACGGTCTTCCGAATCCAAACGGTCTTCTGCCAAAAATTCTTTCCTCATTCTCATGCGCTTGAACAGGCTCAAATTCGCTGTACATAGATTAATTCCTCCCATAATGGTAAATTAATTCATAAATTAACAATCTACAATCCTAAAAAATTTGAATCTATTTTTTCAGTCATATTTCAAATATTAGTTGACTTGCCACATGAAACAGTTATGTTTTACCTCTTGTAAATTTAACGTCTACAGACACCATCTCTATTTTCCTCCTCATGTATTTTCACACATAGTGTATGTGTCCATATCATGAACTGGATAGATTTTTGCCTATTTTTCCGTTTTTTGATTATTTTTGTTTTCCATTGCATTTTTCCTATTTTCCGCCTAGTTGAACGTACAGATCCTCCAACGGTTTTGAAATAATTTTGTTTAATTCCATCAGCAGCATATTTATATGGTAATCAGCCTCCAAAAACTGTTTAATCTTTACATGTTGTTGTGCAACTGCCTCCATATTTTTTAATGTTTCAACTTCTTGCTGTCTTATTTCCTGACCCATCATTTGTTTTTGCTGTAGTTGATAATTTAATTTGTTCATTTGATTAAGTATTTGCATTACCTGCGGGTCGGTATTCAGTTCATTGCAAAGTGTCTGAAACCTTTGATATTCATTGCTTGCACGAAAAATCTTTTCAAGATAATGAGCTGCTTCAAATAAATTTTCGGACATATCAATAACTCCTCCCTGTCTTTAGTCCCCTTCTATTTTTATCCGATTGCTTCAGGAATAGTGTATGAAGCAGTTTTAAAAAGGAGCAAGTATTGAAACAACGAGTTTTGAGTCTAAAAATATATACAGGTTCAATGCAGCAATCAACAAATCAGCATAAAAAAAAGGCTGGTCCTTAGAGCACCTGCCTCATTAAAAGAATTTATTTGATAATCAACATGTTGATTTTCGTATATGGATGAGAGCTTTTAAGCAAAATTTCCGGCTATTTTATAAAGGGATGCTTAAGAAGCGGAATTAAGCGGATATATTCCGGTTAACTGCTCTAAATAAAACAAAATACAAAGATTTGGATCATATAAACGGAAAAAATCCGCTTATTTTAAGGTTATTATGAGAATTTCCCAATTTAAACGGAATTGTTCCGTTTATTTTTTAAACAAAGTAAAACCAACCTATTTCTATACAATTTTGTATTTCTTTGCTAACTCAATCCATTCACTTTTTTTCTTAAATCCTAGTTTTTGGCCTATATTCCTTCTGTGAACCTCAACCGTTTTAATGGCTATGTTTAACCGGTTTGCTATTTCCTTTTGTGTGTAGCCAAGGACAGTAAAAATAAATACCTCTTTCTCTCTAGAAGATAAAGGAAGACTATATTGTTCTGATCCTTCTCCTTCAAAAACAGCCTCATTAAATACTCTTCGTCCAGCTAGTATATTTCGAATCTCTTGTATAATCTCATCGCCATGTAATTTTTTAATTAAATAGCCATCTGCTCCCAGATCGAACGCTTGTTTTTGATACTCTATTTCATCATGCATCGAAAAAATAGCAATTTTGACATCACTTGAAACCATCCGAAGTTCTCTTAGAACTTCTAATCCTTCTAGTGGATAGGTCAATGATAAATCCAAGAGGACTAAATCCACTGGATACTTTAAGAACTGCTGAATGGCCTCCTGACCATCTGAAGCGAAAAGAACTCCATTAACATCCATAGTTTGTTTAATTAATAGGGCTAGACCGTCCCTCACAATAGAGTGATCATCAATAATCAGTACGTTCATTTTCTATCTCCCCTAATGGAACATAACCTTCTACGATTGTATATTTCCCTTTTTCACTTATCCACTGTATTTCTCCTCCAATCATATGAATTCTTTCTATCATATGATATCGACCAAGCCCCTTACTTTGCTTGTTTTTCACATCAAATCCTATTCCATTATCAAAAATTTCAAACTGTACTTGATTCTCTTTTACTTTCAATTGAATAGTTACAAGCTTGGGATCACCATGCCTCACTGCATTAAGGACCGCTTCTTGAATAATCCGAAAGATGTGCAAGGAGTGCTCTTTGGATAAATGAGTTCCTTCCAAATCAATATCAGAGGTACATTCTACTCCATACAACAACGACCAGTCTTTGGCAAATCTACGAAGCGTGGTTTCTAATCCTAAATGTTCAAGAGTAGAAGGATGTAGCTCTTTCGATAACCGTTTAATATCTTCTAATGTTTTTCCCAAACCAGCCTCCATTTTCTTTAAGTGGGATGTAAAATCCTCATCTTGGATATAGGATTTCATGGATTGCAATCCAAGAAAAACACTGTACACGGTTTGGCCAATATGGTCATGCAACTCTCTAGCGATACGAATCCTCTCAGCTTCTTGAGCTGACATTGTGTCATGAATCAATAGTTGTTTGATTTTCAGTTGTTGTTTTTCTGTTGTCCATTTCGGATTTCGTAAAACAAGTACCCAATATTTTTGGTCTTTTATGAAAAATGGGGATAGACTCATCTCAAAAGATTCGTTTAGCCCTTTATATGTTGGCAACGTTGCCTGAAAAGCTGGTAAGGGATCCGGATTAGCTAAAACACAACGTTCCTCACCTTCCTTGACGTATCGTATCTGGCAATATGAACAGAAAGGAACTGGTTCAGCTAATTCCCATCCGGTCATTTGGTGAGCTAACGGATTCATGTATGTAATTCGACGTGAACTATCCATCATGATTATTCCTTCGAGCATATGTTCAAAAGCTTCCTTAAACCACTCGACATCCATATCCATACACTTCCTATTTTATTTTTTTATAACCTACAGCACATTGAGAGTAACTATAAGGAACTGGATTTTGTTTATATATTTCTTGGTAAGTATGATACACCAAAAATAACAAATACATAGATATTTCGAAATTTTGTCACAATTACAAACACTAATAAGGGAAAAACCTTATACGGACATTACAAATGTTTTAAATATTATTAATAAGAACATTCCTTAGCATGATATATGTCTGCTTATTCTTTCAAAGGAGAATAAATCTGTTTTTATGAACAAAGGAGAGATGTGAGATTTGGGGCTGACCTAATAAATTAAGAAAGATTATATTGCTGAAGTAAGAGAAAGGGGTACTTGTATGAAATTAAAAATGGCTTTATTAGCGCTTTTTTTCACTATTGCCACGGTGCTTACAGGATGTGAACCACTCATGGTTCTTGACCCGAAAGGGCCGCAGGCCGAAAGACAAGCTCATGATATTTGGGTTGCGATTTGGATCATGTCATCTATTGTAATTGTTGTTTTTGTTATTTTGATTTACATGTTAGTTAAATATCGTGCTTCAAAGCAAAGTCCGAACTATGAACCTCCCCACATTGAAGGGAGCAAATGGGTTGAACTTGTCTGTGTAGGAATACCGGTCATCATCGTTACTTATCTTTCGATCGTATCGGTACAAAGTAACTATATTGTCGAAGCAAAGCCGCAAGGATATGAGGACAAAGAGCCTCTTGTCATTTACGCTTCGTCGTCAGACTGGAAATGGCATTTTAGTTACCCGGAAGAAAATATTGAAACGGTTAATTATTTGTATATCCCTACTGACCGTCCGATTGAATTCAAGCTCTATTCATACGGACCGATAACAAGCTTCTGGATTCCGCAGCTGGGCGGACAGAAATATGCAATGGCCGACATGGTCACAACATTACACCTTGCCGCTGATGAACCGGGAGAAATGATAGGCCGAAACGCGAACTTTAGCGGTAAAGGAGTTGCTGAAAATACGTTTAATGTTACAGCAATGTCAGAAAAAGAGTTCGATGAATGGACAACAGATGTTAAGAATACTGCTAAACCGCTAACAGAGGAAAAATTTAATGAATTATTAAAACCGGGGCATCTCGGACAAATGACCTTTACAGGTACTCACTTAGCATTTAGTCCTGCTCCTGAACACCTTCACCATGGAGAAGAAGAGGACGAGTGTAATACTTTACCATTAGAGGACACTGAACAAGGAAGTCATGAGTAATTGATTTTATAAAATAAGCTGTGTTAAAGGTTAGTGTAGATTTTTCGCAAGTTGATTGGAGTGGAAGGCACGAAGACTCCTGCGGGAGTAGCTGGTATGGGAGACCCACAGGCGCGAAAGCGCCGAGGAGGCTCCCAACTAGCCCCGCGGAAAGCGAAGTGCCTGGAGCGGAAATCAACATTCAAATTTAACACATTCAAAAATAAGTAGTTGGAAAAATAATTTCCTTAAAGGAGTAAAGAACAGTGGAATTTTTTGAACGATTTGCTGTACCAAATCCTAGTCTAGCAATATATGTATCAATGGCTTTGATTGGACTAACAATGCTCGGAATAATCGCTGGTTTAACCTATTTTAAAAAATGGGGCTATTTATGGCGTGAATGGCTAACAACGGTTGATCACAAACGAATCGGAATCATGTATTTATTTGCTTCTTTAATTATGTTATTCCGTGGTGGAATCGATGCGATCATGATGCGTGCACAACTTGCTATGCCTAATAATAAGTTGCTTGATGCCCAGCACTATAATGAGGTTTTCACGACGCACGGGGTCATCATGCTCATTTTTATGGCCATGCCTTTTATCTTTGCCTTTATGAACTATGTAGTTCCGTTACAAATAGGAGCTCGAGATGTTGCATTTCCAAGATTAAACGCCTTAAGTTTTTGGCTATTCTTCTTTGGTGCCATGCTATTTAATATCTCTTTTGTGGTCGGGGGATCTCCTGACGCAGGGTGGACTTCTTATTTTCCACTTGCAGGGAACGATTTCAGTAAATCAGTTGGTACCAACTATTATATGATTTCCATTCAAATATCAGGACTTGGGTCGCTTTTGACTGGAATTAACATGATCACGACTATTTTTAAAATGAGAGCACCAGGCATGACATTAATGAAAATGCCAATTTTCACATGGAGTGTTTTGGTTACAAACCTTATTATTGTTACCGTTTTCCCTGTGTTAACTGTTGCACTTGTGATGGGAACGATGGACAGATTATTTGGAACCCACTTCTTCGCAACAACAAATGGCGGCATGGATATGCTCTGGGCCGACCTGTTCTGGGTTTGGGGACACCCTGAAGTTTATATCCTTATTTTGCCTGCATTTGGTCTATACAGCGAGATCATCTCAACATTTTCTGGTCGAAATCTTTATGGATATAAATCAATGGTTGCTTCAATGGTTATTATTTCTGCTCTTTCCTGTATGGTTTGGGCGCACCATTTCTTTACAATGGGCCAAGGGGCTCTAGCAAACAGCTTTTTCTCGATTACAACAATGGCAATTTCGGTTCCAACAGGGGTTAAGATTTTCAACTGGTTATTCACATTATGGAGAGGGAAAATCCGGTTTACCGTTCCGATGTTATACTCCATCGGTTTTATTCCGTTATTTGTAATCGGTGGTATGACAGGGGTAATGCTGGCGATGTCGGCTGCTGACTACCAGTACCATAACACAATGTTCTTAGTAGCACATTTCCATAATACCCTTATTCCTGGTTTTGCATTTGCCATGCTTGCAGGTCTGACGTACTATTGGCCAAAGATGTTTGGCTTTATGTTAAATGAAAGAATTGGGAAATGGGCATTCTGGCTTCTTTCTATCGGATTTTGCTTCGCATTCTTCCCAATGTACATTACCGGTTTAGACGGGCAGGCTCGTCGTATGTATACCTATTCAGAAGTAACCGGCTATGGATTATTAAATATGGTTTCCTTTGTTGGAGCAGGTATTATGGCCATTGGCTTTGCTTTAATTGTCTACAATATTTATTATAGTGTCCGATATTCGTCAAGAAATATTGGCGAGGATCCTTGGGATGCACGGTCGCTTGAATGGGCAACTCATACTCCTGTACCGGAATATAACTTTGCGATTGAACCGCATGTGGCTTCAACCGAAGCATTTTGGGATATGAAGAAAAAAGGTCACAATCTGTTTCCTGGAAAAGTAGAAAAAATTCATATGCCTAATAATAGCGGAGTTCCTTTTATACTAAGTGCAATATTCTTTGTCTGGGGCTTCTCTCTCATTTTCTCACTATGGATCCCGACGATTATTTCGACGATTGGAATCGTTGTATGCTTGTTCCATCGTTCATTTGAAAAAGATCACGGACGATATATTTCTGTTGATGAAATTAAAAAAACCGAAACCAATTTGCGAGGTGTAAGCTAATGAAAGTAGATCATACGCTTCCGTTAGAATATAGTACGAAACAAAATGATCTAAATATTTTTGGCTTCTGGGTTTTTCTTGCTGCTGAAATTATGCTTTTTGCAACACTTTTTACTTCCTATTTTACACTGGAGCATAGAACAGGAACAGGTCCCAGTGGAGCTGAGATTTTCGAACTGACCCCTGTTTTAATTGAGACTTTTATTTTATTAACAAGTAGTTTTACGATTGGCCTTGGTGTTCACGCAATGCGGATAGGGCGTAAAAAAGCGATGATGTCGTTCTTTATGATCACTCTTCTTCTTGGTCTAGCTTTCTTGGGCTTCGAAATCGATGAATTTATTACTTATATTCACGAGGGGGCAACCTTGCAGACAAGTGCGTTTACAGCGATCCTTATGACTACACTTGGAACACACGGTGGACACGTTACCTTCGGATTATTTTGGGGGATCGCCATCCTTTTACAAGTGAGAAAACGAGGGTTGACGCCTGAAACAGCTAATAAATCATTTATTTTTTCACTATATTGGCATTTCTTAGATGTCGTCTGGATCTTTATCTTCAGCTTCATCTATTTGAAAGGAATGTTGTAGAATGAGCGAATTATTTCCGCGCAAACAAATAATGGGATTTGTCTTTTCTATCTTTTTAACAGTAATTGCCCTTATGGTTTATTTCCTTCAGCTATCATTTGCACAAGGGATCACTATTTTAATGGTTACAGCGTTGGCACAGGCTTTGTTGCAACTAGTTTTCTTCATGCATGCTGGGGAAACAGAGGATAGATGGATTATCTATGGAAAAATCCTTTTTATGGTTACAATGGCCTTAATTACTGTTTTTGGAACACTACTCATTTTCCTTTGGGATATGTAGACATCTCCTAGAAAATCACAAAGCTATTCAGATAAATAATCATATAAAAAAACGCTGTTGATTCTGATTTCAACAGCGTTTTTTTTGTACGAATGCTACTCGTAATTATGCGGACACGGAGGACCTTATTTTTAAAAAAAACCACTAAATTGAAGTGGATGCGGACATCAGGTACGCTATTTGCTTTAAAAACATGAAAAATTGCTCTATTTTAGGCTAATAACGGAACCTATGTCCGTTTGTCCTCTCAAAATACCCTTTTTTCGATAAATAGCGGAACGTATGTCCGCTTCAAAGGGCTAAGCGTTTTTTCGATTGTTGAAATACTCCCATTTGCTTCCCTAGCACACATTATATCTGGCGTGCAAGGTATAGAAATGTATCCTCATATGGGATCAAGTCCTTCGTTAATTCATCCATAGCTTAAATTTTCTCGATTATTATGATACACATCACAGAAGACATACCACATTGGGTATAATATCTCCATGTAAAGAATTCAATTTATTGGAGGTTCTATCATGGGTCGATATGAACAACAGAGACAGTTTTTAAAATCTAATTTTCTTGAGTTTAAACACATTAAAACCGATAAGGCAAAAGGACTGCCAAAACCACCAACTGTTAAGCCCTATGACTCATCTTCTGACATAGTGAATCTGCCGGACGTTAAAGAGGAAATTGTAAAAAGGCAAACTATTTATGGGTGCATAAAGGAAAGGAGAAGTACACGACTTTATTCTGAGGAAAGTTTAACCATTGATGAGTTATCCTATCTTTTGTGGGCTACACAAGGCATCACTGGTACCAATAAAGGCGGACTTATACTCCGAACAGTCCCTTGCAGCGGGGCCACACATACATTTGAAACCTATCTTTTCATTATGAGGATTGAAGGTCTTCAACAAGGGGTTTACAGATATCTACCAGAAGACCACAAACTCTTATTTATGCATGAATTATCTGAAATAGATAACAAAATCGATGCTATCACACTTGACCAGCCATTTGTACCTAACTTTGCCAAAAGGGCTGCCGTGGTATTTGCATGGAGCACTACTCCCTACCGTTCTGAATGGAAATATGATATTTCAGCACACAAGAAAATTCTCATCGACGTTGGACATGTATGCCAAAACCTTTATTTAGCTAGTGAATCCGTTGACGCAGGAGCATGCGCGATCGGTATTTATGACCAAAAATTAATTGATGAGGTCCTAGGTTTGGACGGGGATGAAGAATTTGTCCTATACCTCGGTGCCGTTGGGAAAAAACGAACATAAAAACAAAGGGGCTAATTGCCCCTCAATCCGGGTCCATTTAGTTCATATCTGATACGTCCACGACATTTTTTCTGCATTACGTAGTATTTTGGGCAGTTCGCTAGCTGTTTCTGTCATCCTAGGATGAACAAATTGCACCTGTAGGATCTGTACCGTTGTCATTATGAAATGCCTACCAAAATGTTAAAAATGATCGGAAATGAATAAATTAGTTTACTCTCCTTCCCTCCGTCTGCCAATATTGATCGCGGAGGTTTCGTTTTAAGATTTTACCAGCGCCGCTTTTTGGAAGCTCGGCAACAAATTCAACCGATTTTGGCACCTTGTAGTTAGCCAGCTTTTGCTTTACATAAGCGATGATTTCTTCCTCCGTAATACTGTTTGCTTTTTTCAAAGCCACAACAGCCTTAATCGCCTCACCCCACTTTTCATCCGGGACACCTAGAACCGCGCACTCCAGCACTTCTGGAAGCTGGCTAATTGTCTGTTCTACTTCAACAGAATAAACATTCTCTCCGCCTGTAATAATCATATCCTTTGCCCTGTCGACCACATAAAAATAGTTATCTTTGTCCCGATAGCCCAAATCACCGGTATAATACCAGCCATCGCGCAGGGCGTTGGCGGTTTCATCCGGTAAGTTCCAATAGCCCTTCATGATATTTGGCCCTTTGGCCACGAATTGCCCGACTTCACCAATCGCTGTTTCCCTGCCATCAGGAGCAACTACCTTCATCTCGATTCCCGGAATAGGACGACCAGCTGCTGCCAAACGCTTGATTTTTTCTTCGCTTCCATCGAGGAGATGGTCTTGCCCATGAAGCATAGTAAGAATTGGAGCCGCTTCCGTCATACCGTAGGCTTGCCAAAATTGAACATTCTCCAGCTTTTCTAAGCCTTTCTGCAGAACACTGACCGCCATTGGCGATGCTCCGTAAATAATCGTCCGCAACGAATTGACGTATGGTTTATCAAATTCCGGCATGTTCAAGAGCAAATTAATCATCGTTGGCACTAGCAACGATGCAGTTACCTTCGCCTCCTTAATGACCTCCAGCACCCCATTTGGTGTGAACGAACGGATGAAAGTATGAGTCGCACCTAACATCGTAATGGAGAACGTTGCAGCTCCATCTGCTAAATGGAACATCGGTGCAGCGTGAAGATACACATCATCTTCCTTCAGGACACTGTAAAATAAAATACTATGATAGGCGTTCATGACGATGTTCTTGTGAGTGAGCATGACCCCCTTTGAACGTCCGGTTGTCCCTCCTGTGTAATAAAGACCGGCAACATCATCCTCGCATATACCCTCAAATGATAATGGTTGTTCAGGCTGTTGTTTCAGCAATACCTCATATTGAAGGATATCGCTTTGAACATCCGGAATCGAAGGATCGTCTTCATCCGAAGCTAGAATGACATGGCGCAGCCCTTTCACTTGTTGTTTAATTTGCGATAATACCCCTAAAAATTCCGGATGAATATATAAAACTTCAACCCCGGCATCATTTAAGATAAACGAAATCTCTTCGGCACTTAATCTAGTATTGATTGGGACGATAATCCCTCCAAGTGCTGTTGTCCCATACATAATCTCTAAATAACGAAATTCATTTAAAAGCAGGGCAGCAACCCGATCCCCTTTTTTAACACCTAGCTGAGAGAGTGAATGCTTGATTTTCGCAGTTCTTGCGGCAAATTGAGAATACGTAAATCGTTTGTCTCCATCAATCATGGCAACTTTTTCTGGAAAAGTTCGTGCTGCATGAAGAAGCCCCTTTGAAATTAACATATAATCTCTCCCTTATTTGTTAATAAAATGAAAATCGCATATATAACAGAACACACCATACCTAGGCGATTAATAGAAAAATGGACCCATGGTCACTGACCAAAAATTCAGGTGTACATCCCACCATTAATATTAAGCACCTGCCCATTTACATAATTGGATAATGGCGAGGCGAGATAAAAGATTCCTTCAGCGGCTTCTCTCATCGTTCCGGCCCGCTTTTGTGGAATCGATTGCTCGAACATCTTTCTGACCTTTTCTGGAATTCCGACTGCCACCCCGTCAACCGATTCTCCTTTTTCCTTCGGCTGAGTTAAGCGCGTGTCAATCATCCCAAAGGCAACGGCATTACAATTCACATTGAATCCAGCCCATTCCTTCGCAACCGTTTTCGTGAGACCAATTAATCCTGCCTTCGCCGAAGCATAATTAGCCTGTCCAACGTTCCCCGTCACTCCGGCAACAGATGATACATTCACGATTTTTCGATAATGGACCTTGCCCACCTCGATATCCTGCTTACCAGCTTCACGAAGGTATGGAGCCGCTTCGCGAATCAATCGGAATGGAGCGACAAGATGAATGTCGAGCATCTTCTGAAATTGCTCATCGGACATTTTATGAATTAAACTATCCCACGTATATCCAGCATTGTTGACTAAAATGTCTAGCTTTCCAAAAGCCGCAATCGTTTCATCGATCAGCTTTTTTGGAAAATGAACCTCCGTGACATCCCCGACAACGGAAATCGCTTCCCCACCTTTTGCCGTAATGGCTTGTAAAGTTTCCTCAGCAACATGATGTTCCTTATCGGAAATAACCACCTTTGCTCCATGCTCGACCATGATTTCAGCTAGAGCTCGGCCGACACCTCGACCGGATCCTGTAATAATCGCAACTTGATTTTCTAGTAATTTCACTTATTTCCCTCCATTCCGATTATTCGTTATCATCCTTTATAACTTCAAAAATCCCTGATAGTTTCACTTGCTCATTGCTTTTTACAACCAATTCGCCTAACATCCTTGTTTCGCCGGCGCATTCTATTTCCTCCGTAATTTGCCCTGTGATGGTTAACTTCTCGCCAGGATGAGTCATATTAACAAAACGAACCTTAAAATCCCGTAAATTTTGACGCGGAAACCATTGTGTCAGTGCTTGCCCAGCAAATCCCATCACCAGCATTCCGTGCGAAATCACGTCATCCAGTCCCGCTTTTTTAGCAATGGGAACAACTGTATGAATCGGATTAAAGTCACCCGACGCTCCAGCATAACGAACTAATTGGCTATGTGTAATCGGTGGTTTTTCCAATGGTTGAAGTATTTTCATCGTTTCGCTCCTTTTTTTAAAAGAATGATAGATTACTGTCTTTCTATTACGACTGATCTGGAAATCAAGACTAATTCGTCATGCTGATTTTTGTATTTCGTTTCAATTGTAAATAGGTTCATTTTTCGCTTTTCAATAGCCTCTGTGACCTTGCTACTGCAATGAATCGTATCGCCCGCACAAATATCACCTACATACGTATACTGCATTTCACCATGAAGTACTTTGAGCGGATTGATTTCAAGCGCTTCAATTAGTTGCTCAAAATCAGGGCCGGCCCACATGTCGATTACGGTTGCAAACGTAGGTGGAACGGGAACATCGCGAAACCCTGCGCTTTTGGCAGCCTCAACACTGTAATAAATGCTGTTGTCGTCGCCAATTGCATGGGAGAATTCTTTAATTTTCCCTCGTTCAACCGTATAGCTGTATGGCGCAAATTCGAGTCCAATTTTATTAGGAAGGTTATTTAGCATTTTCTTCACTCCTTAACGACGATTTTGGTAGGGGGCATTTTTTTATTTCAGTAGTAAAAATCCACAGACGGAAGTTTCTTTTTATGAAGCAGAAACTAAGATTGATTTTCTACAGACCTACTTAATCTTTTTGGTAAACTGTCACAACACATGCTCCACCTAAGCCTAGGTTGTGCTGTAAGGCAGTCCTCGCACCTTCTACTTGTCGATCTCCTGCTTCTCCTCGCAAATGCCAAACGAGCTCAGTAGCCTGTGCCAAACCGGTTGCCCCAAGTGGATGACCCTTGGACATTAAGCCTCCGGATGGATTGATGACAAACCTACCGCCATAAGTATTGTCACCATCATTAATGAATTTCTCCGCTTCGCCTTTGCCACATAATCCCAAGCCCTCGTAAGTAATAACCTCATTCGGAGTAAAACAATCATGAAGCTCGATGACATCGATGGCTTCAGGTCCAAAGCCTGCCATTTCATAAGCTTGCTTGGCGGCCCTTGAAGTCATACCACTGCCAACTAAATGCATGTAATCCTCATGGCTATCAGGTTTATCTGTCGACATTGCTTGGGCAATGATTTTCACCGTACGATTGATGTTGTGTTTTTTCGCAAATTGTTCGCTACACACAATAACAGCTGCAGCCCCACAGGTTGGTGGACAAGCCATAAACCGTGTTAGACCCGGATAGACGGCAGGTGCATTCATGACTTCAGCCAAATACATTTCCTTTGTGAATAAAGAATACGGATTATGGATGGCATGCCGGCGTGATTTGACAGCAACTTTCCCATAAATGTCAGGATTAGCACCTGATTTTTCCAGATATTCTAACCCAGCTGCTCCAAACATCTTCAATGCAAACGGACCATCTGGCATTTCGGGATTCAATTGGTGAAACCGGTCATTCATCCATTGGAACGGCGAGGTACGATCAGCCCAATTTTCACCTAATGCCCCCGGCTTCATTTCCTCAAACCCAAACGCTAATACACAATCAACTGCCTCTGATTCCACTGCCTGTCTTGCTAAAAATAAAGCGGTAGATCCGGACGAGCAGTTATTGTTGACATTTATAATCGGAATTCCTGTCATCCCCACCTTATAAAGTGCGGTTTGCCCGCAGGTGCTGTCCCCGTAAACATAGCTGGCATAGGCTTGCTCAACATCTGAGTACGAAATTCCCGCATCCTTCAGCGCACCATTGATGGCCTTTGCAGCCATGATTTCGTAAGGCTCATTCTTGCCCGGTTTTTCAAATTTGACCATACTAACACCAATGATATTTGCGTGCTTTGACATTGTGATTCCCCCTTGTGAAACGATTTTTTCTATTGAATGAATCTCCTCATACCATCACTAAGCAATTTTTTCGCACAATATTAACTCTATGAAGCTTTTCCAGAAACTATCACTATAAATCTACTTACCTAGTACATCCTTGCTGATGATTTCTTTCATTATCTCGGATGTCCCCCCATAGATTCGCTGCACTCTTGCATCTGTATAAAATCGAGAAATGGGGTACTCTTCCATATAACCGTAACCGCCAAACAACTGTAGGCAGCCATCAACTACCCGACCTTGCGCTTCAGTAGTCGACAATTTCGCCACACTCGCATCGGCTGCACTCAAACGATTATCCGCCAATAACACCATGCAATGATTCGTAAAAGCACGGTTAACCTTTGCTTCGGTAACCATTTCGGCAATTTTATGACGAATAACCTGGAACTGGTGCAGTGATTTACCGAAAGCTGTTCGCTCCTGCAAATAGTTGATTGTAATTTCTAATGCACCTTCCATTGCACCACACGCACCTACTGCGAGAATCGTCCGTTCCCTAGGTAACTCCTTCATTAACGTGATAAACCCGCAATCAACTTTGCCAAGGATTTGGCTTGCTGGAACGACCACACTATCGAAAAATAACTCTGACGTATCAGCTGAATGGAGCCCGATTTTATTCAAATTTTTCCCCTTAATGAACCCGTCACTTCCAGCTTCCACGATAAACAACGATGTTCCTTTCGGGGCCGGAACATCTAAATTTGTCCTTGCTGCCACAACCGCGAAGTCCAAGTGTTGGCCATTGGTAATAAAAGTCTTAGAGCCATTGATCACATACTCACCGGTTGCTGGATTTTTGATTGCCGTCGTTTTGATTCCCTGCAAGTCACTACCTGCACCCGGCTCGGTCATCGCAATGGCACCCACCCATTCTCCCGAAGCCATTTTCGGTAAATATCGCTGCTTGTGGGCCTCGTTCCCAGAGTTGAGAATATAATGCGCAACAATATTAGAATGAACAGAGATATTTGTGGCAACAGAATTAAATCCAAGCCTGCAGAACACATCGACAACACAGGCTGAAAATGGTAATGCAGCTCCCAGTCCGCCATATTGCTCGGGAATATCAACACAAAGGAAACCGGCATCACCAAGCTTTTTCCACAGCCATTTTGGAAGGATTCCATCCTTTTCCCATTTTGAGTAATAGGGTTCGATTTCCTTTTTGGCGAATGCTTCAATCGTTTTTTTAAACAATGTAATCTCTTCTTCAATCGCTAGTAGACTATAATTCAATGTCGTTCCCCCTTTTTGTTCCTTTGCATATATACAATGCAAATCCCGTGCCATCTATAAAATAAAGCAGTTTACATGAAAATATGTTAAGATTAGTTTACAAAATATTGTAAATTGTCAGAAAAGTATACATTCAAATGTTAACGCTTACAAACTTTCTTTACCCCAATATATTTAAAAGGAAGTGAATAGATTTGCTCGTTTCTGAAGCGATGACAACAACATTTAAATGCTGTACAAAAAATCAAACATTACGCGATGTGCTTCCGATGTTTACACAGACAACTTCAAATATCCTTCCTGTTGTAGATGATGCGAATAAATTAATTGGGATTATCACCAAAAATAAAATCTTTAACATATTAACTACACAGCCTTCCTTTGACACAACAATCGAAACATACTTTAACCCGAATTCTATCTATATTTTTCCAGATGATGAAATTGTTGAAACGCGACGCTTGTTATTAAAACATAATATTGGACATGCCCCGGTTGTTGATAACGATATGAATCCGGTCGGCTTGATTTCTACTCAACAATTACTGAGCGCCTACAATATTTACTTACGCAGGTTAGAATCTACTAAAGCTTGGGAACAAAAGCTTCGCTCCGTGATTGAGTTGGCCTATGATGCCATTATTCTTGTAAACAACAAAGCTGAAATCACGATGGTTAATAGAGGCTTTACCGACCTATTTGACTTGACAAGCGATGAAATCTTAAATAAATCTTGTAAGAAACTATTTCCATATCTCGGTATTGAACAGGTTGTCAAAAGTGGCGTGAGCATTCGAAATACTCCTCAGCTTATCAAAGGCCAGCAATCACTCATTTCTATTTTTCCTATAAAGGAAAACGAGGAGACAATTGGCGCAATCTGCAAGGTTACGTACCGCGGCCTCACCCACCTCCATGAGGCATTGAACAAAGTAAAAAAGCTTGAAAAACAGTTATCCGATTATCAGCATCAATTTAACGAGATGAAGGGAACGAAATATACACTCTTTGATATCGCCGGTGAATCGGAGGCGATTCGAAAAATAAAACAAGAAGCGACCTTAGCATCACGAAGTATGTCCACCGTGTTAATTGTTGGCGAAAGCGGAACCGGAAAAGAGCTGTTCGCCCAAGGGATTCATGCCGCTTCCGGGCAATTAGGGCCGTTCATTCAAGTCAATTGCGCTGCCATCCCGGCTGAATTGCTAGAATCGGAGTTTTTCGGCTATAGTGAAGGGGCTTTTACTGGGGCAAAAAAGGGTGGAATGAAGGGGAAGTTTGAGCTCGCCCAAAATGGAACGATTTTTCTCGATGAAATTGGCGAAATGCCGCTTCAGCTTCAAGTCAAACTCCTACGAGTACTACAGGAACGAGAATTTCAGCCAATTGGAAGTGCCAAAACGATTCATCTAAACTCTAAAATCATTGCTGCGACGAACCAAAACATCGAACAAATGGTGAAGGAAGGCAAATTTCGCGAGGACCTTTACTACCGTTTGAATATTATTCGTTTGAATATTCCCCCGTTGCGGAAGCGGATAGAGGATCTGCCTGAAATTATTCAAGCCATCATTGACCGCCTGAATCAGAACGGTTTCTATATAAGAGGAGTAACCCACTCTGCGTTCACAAAGCTGATGAGGCATTTATGGCCAGGAAACGTCCGGGAATTACAAAACGTTCTCGAACGAGCAGCAAATTTAAAAACAGGAGACTACATTGAGGCTTTCGACATTCCAAATTTCACTAGCTGTACCGAAGACAACAACTTAACACCCGAAGCACCTTCACCTCTAGCTGAACCCAGAGCACAATCTTATAAAGAAAGATTATATTCTAATGAAAAAGAAATGATTATCTCTGCCCTAGCTGAAGCTAAAGGCAACAAAACGAAGGCCAGTCAATTACTTGGTATTAGTCGACCATGGCTTTATGCGAAAATGAAGAAATATCAGCTATGATTCTATTTTGGGAACAATAATCGTCATTATGCTTGAATATTAATGTGTATGATAATATGAAAATGCCCAAAGCCAATCATAAATAAGGCTTTGGGCTTTCTTATTACACTTCTTTCTAGACAGTAGGTATGAGAATTCATAAGCGGAAAATTTCCGCCTAATGTATATAGAGTAGGCTAAAGAAGTGGATATAAGCGGAAAATTTCCGGTTAACTGCTTTAAATAGGACAAAAATCAAAGATTTGGACCATATAAGCGGAAAAACTTCCCTTATTTTTAAGGAAATATAGGTATTTCCCAATTTAGCCGGAATTTATCCGTTTATTTTCCATTCCAGTCAAGCCTAACTAAGAACGGAGACTAGCCTTAATCTTTCTGAATACCAATTTGCAAGTAAAATTGTAGTGTATTTTTCTGCGGTACACTGGCTATTGTACCCCCACATTTTAATATACAAATTGTCCTACAAAACACTAGGTTTTAATCTAAATCTCTAGCTACTTCGTCTTTTACCGTAACGCTCGCTGCTTCTAATTCTGCAATTTTTTCAGCAAATTGTGGCAGATATTGTTTATGTGCAATTAATAGTTCATCTAATACACGTTTTGCTTTTTCTCCGCTTGGGATTAATGGGTTTATGATAAAGGCTTGTAAAGCTAATCCATAATCACCGGTTACCGCTGCTTCCTCTACACATAATTCCATATTCTTCATGACTTGCAGCCAGCCTCTTTCTGCCGGTTGAAGCGAACCAAACGCAATCGGTCTTGCACCTGCAGAACCAATATAAGCAGAAACTTCCACTACATCGTCTGGAGCCAAATCCGGAACAGCTCCGTTATTCTTTGTTGATACAACGATGTGTGTATTTTTATTTGCATAAATAGATGCGATGGTTTCACATGCAGCATCCGAATAATGAGCGCCGCCACGTTTAGACAATTGTTCAGGTTTATAATTTAAGTTAGGATCTTTATATAATTCAAAAAGTTCCGTTTCTGTCTGTTTAACTTGTTGTGCTCTTGTTCCCACATTCGGATCATTGTACTCTTCGATTAAATGGTCTAACATTTCGTCATAACGGTAATAGTAACGATGATATCCGCAAGGGATTACGTTCATTTGTTTCAATTGCTCTTTAAAAAATGGCATATCATGAATATTTGTAGGGATACCAGAATCTCCATCATATAATTTGTCAATGATTTCAGAAGTGATATCATTTCCTTGTAAATCTTGGACTCGGTGCCAGTGAAAATGATTTAAGCCGGCAAAAGAATAGATTAACTCATCAATGTTTTTCCCGATTAATTCCGGTTCAGCTACCATTGCATTAACTGGAACATTGCACAAGCCAATAACCTTTTCCCATTTACCATAGCGAACGACTGCGTCTGTAACCATTCCGCTCGGGTTCGTGAAGTTGATAAGCCAAGCATTTGGGCATAATTCTTTCATATCCTCTAAGATGCCTAAAATTACTGGAATCGTTCTGAAGGCTTTGAAAATACCACCTGCCCCATTTGTTTCTTGTCCTACCATTCCATATGATAAAGGAATTCTTTCATCTTTAATTCTAGCATCTAGTAGTCCCACTCTAAATTGTGTCGTTACAAAGTCAGCATCTTTCAACGCTTCACGGCGATCTAGTGTTAAATGGACTTTTACATCATATGGAGAAGCATCCCACATTCTTTGGGCCATCTCACCAACAATTTCAAGCTTTTCTTTCCCAGCTTCAATATCAACAAGCCACATTTCTCTAATTGGCAATTCATCATATCTTTTAATAAAACCTTCCATTAACTCAGGAGTGTAGCTGCTGCCTCCACCAATGGTTACAATTTTTACGCCTTTTGACATTGTAGATTTCCTCCTCTAATTCTTTACCTATTTTTTATCGTACTATAAAGGGAGTGTTTCTCTTTTCGAAAAAATATTTACAAAACAATTTATAAAATCGTAAATTAATTTAAGAATGAGGGAAAGTAATAAAGATTAGATTTTAACTTCCGTCCTTCTTACTTGTAGTATAAAAACAAGGTAGAATATAATCAATATATTAGAGGAAAACTCATTATTCATTTACATTTTCATTTACAAAAACAATTCAAATTTGTAAATACGATTTACAAACGAAGATAATATTTGAGGTGATTACAGATGTTACTTACAGAGAAAATGAAAGAGGATATTTTTTCTTCATCGGAAAGGGACATAATCGATTATTTATTTAAACAGAGAGAGAATATTAAAGATAAAACAACTAAACAAATTTCTAAGGAGACTTACACTCACCCATCCACCTTAATAAGAATCGCTAAAAAATTAGGATATAGTGGTTGGATTGAATTAAAAAATAGTTTTCTTGATGAAATTTACTATCTAAATAGTCATTTTTCGTCTATTGACGCTAATTATCCTTTTGACGAACATGATAGTGTCATGACCGTTGCCAATAAAATGGCACTATTGAATCAAACCACTATCAGTGATACTTTGTCTCTCATAAATTATGATGATTTGCAAAGAGCGACGAATATGTTGGATACAGCAGGACATATTAAAGTATTTTCCATGAATCATAATTTGTTGATTTGCTATGATTTTAAAACAAAGATGAACCGCATCGGAAAACATGTCAGTCTATGTACAGTTGATCCTCAATTCGAAGCGGTAAATTCTAATAGTGAAACTTGTGCCATTGTAATTTCTTATAGTGGGGAAAATGAGTATATTATTGGTCTGTTACCTTTTTTGAAGCGAAAGAAAATACCTATCATTGCTTTAACAAGTATTGGGGAAAATACGCTGACAAAATACGCCGATTGCATTTTACGAATTACCACTCGGGAAAAATTGTATTCTAAAATAGGCAGTTTTACTACGAATGATTCTATCTGTTTTCTATTAGATGTTCTTTATGCTGGTGTTTTTTCAAAAGACTATAAAAAGAACCTCGAATTTAAAACCAACATTTCCAAATATTTCGATCACAGAAAAAGTTCCAACGAAGTTATGCAAGAAACGATACAGGATAACGATTAAATAATGGTATGCCTGAAAAACGATTCGAAAAAACAGAAGAAACACGGGGATTTCACCCGTGTTTACTGGTGTTTACAAAAAACATCTATTAGAAACCCTTTTTTATTATTTCAATTCAAAAAATGAAGCAAAAAACCGTCCCCAGCTTCTAGCGTTTCAAGTTTAAATAGAGTTGTATTTTATTGTTACTTATGAGACAAGATATGAAAAACATTTAAAAATCACATCATAAATAATGCATTTTTTTTATGCATTATTTTTCAAGAGGGACGATACATTGTCAATGACTGAGAGAAAAAATATATCTATTGTTTTAGATTTGCTTATGATTATCGTTGGGACAGCAATTTCCGCTGTAGCCCTTAATATGTTGACCAGACCATCAGGACTTTTAGCAGGCGGTTTAACAGGAATTTCCCAATTTATCCATCACTTTTTTCCAATTAGCGTTGGGCTTTTCTATTTTATTCTGAATATCCCTTTGATGATATTAGGCTATAAATATTTAGGAAGAAAATTTAGTATTTATACGATACTCTCCATTATGTTATTATCTACTTTTTTATCCATCATTCCGGTTCGACTTTTATGGACGGATAACATTTTACTGGCTGCTATTTTCGGAGGAACACTCAACGGAATCGGATGTGGCATTGTTTTAAGAAGAGGTGGTTCTCAAGGCGGACTTGACATCCTCTCCAGAATTATTGCCAAATACTCAAATGTATCAGTTGGAAAGGCAAATATGGCTATAAATGCAAGCATTGTAATTGCTTCCGGTTTTGTTTTTAATAGCGAAATTGCTTTATATACAATCATCTCTATGTTTATTTCAATGAAAATGTATGAAGTGGTCCTAAATAATGTTAATCGAGTGTCAGTCTTAATCATCACCAATAAAGGCGAGGACGTTAACCAAGAAATCAATCAGAATTTACATCGTGGAACGACAATGTGGCATGCAAACGGTGGCTACACCCATGCAGATAAAACAGTATTACTATGTGTAACAGTAAGAGGGGAATTGCCAAGTCTGAAAAAAATAGTAAAAAGCAAAGATCCCCAGTCCTTTATCACTGTCATATCAACTCAAAGTGTAATTGGACGTTTTCATCAGGTGTGGTGAAAACAGAAAAAACTAACCCTCTGCTTTCTTTTGAAATAAAAATTTTTCGAGGGGTGCCAGTTTTGATGATATTTGCCCATTATCCGAAACAAGAAGACTGTAGGTTTAATTATTAGGGGCAAAAAATCTAAAATTTATTTGTATGTTATCTCAGACATCGACATGTTCCCACCAAATATGAAATATTAATAATCATACTCCAATCGCATAGTATAAATTGAGAAGTCAATGATGAAGCCTAGGTCCATAGCTATTGATATCATAACTTTTTTAAAAAATGATGAGAGCCAAATACAAATACAATTGGAATGAATACGGATAAAAAATTAGGTTGGAATGGAGGTTTGTATGATACAAATTGCGGGGGTTCCGTTTCATCTAGATGAGAAGTGGAAGCTTGGGGATGTGGAAAAAACAATCATTCAAACGATGCAAAAAGCACCTGTTACCTATTCTTATCGTTCCATCGGTGAATTATGGTTTGAACTGAAAGTACGGAAAAACATCATAAAAAGTGCAAGAGAGATGGATCAAAGTAAAGCTCTGTTTAGAAGCTTTAAAAATGCACGATGTAATCCAAAATATTGGCAACTAACAGCGGCAGGTGGATTTCTATTAAAACCTGGTGTAAGACCTTCTGATGCGATTCTAGACATTTACCGGAACGGTTCACTATATGCCTTTGAATGTGCAACCGCCTCAATTATTATCTTTTACCATACCGCTTTATATAGTATTGGTACCCAGATATTTAATTCTCTGTTTCAAAATCTTTATCTATTTAGCTGGCATACTGATCCCGATCTTCGCATATACACCTTTTATTCAAATCATTTTATACCTGGTGATACTGTTTACTTTAATAATCCCGATTTTTACCCAAGAACACCATGGTTTAGAGGACTTAGTGCTGTTCTTCTCGATGATGGCAAGTATTTTGGACATGGATTTTCAATAAGAACGGCTGATCAAATGATTCAACTTCTTAATACAAAGAGAAAAACAGGCAGTGATCAATCAGCTTATTTAACGAATTTAGTGACAAGGCCTTCTTTTAACCATTTAGCCAGATTGGCTAATCTAGATGGAAGTTTCCGAGCTAACAAAATACAATATCCGATCGTGCACCATAACGAAAGTTCCATATCATATATACAATATCTTTATTATCTTAATGAATTACTAAAAAATTAAAAGATAAAAAATTCTATATTACAATTAGTTAAATTCTGTTTTATTTAAAGTCCATGTCCTATACCATGACATTAACCCATTTTATGTTAGACCGGCTCCATTTTCCCATTTAAGAGTATTCTATAGTGAAAGATATTCTAACTCGAAGGGAAAATGAAAATGTATTCTAACGTAAACGCACCTCCGACTCTTGGTCCAAATGTTCCACCTATGGCAAATGTTCCTCCTATGCCAAATGTTGCTCCTATGCCGAATGTTGCCCCTATGCCAACCTACACAGCACCTGCTATTGATTATTGCTATCCAACTAGTGCTTATGCTTATTGCTGTCCTCCTAATCGTTGTAATGACTTTATCTTAATTGTTGTGTTGTTTATCTTATTAATCATTGTAGGTGCATGTGGTTATACCTTTTATAAAGGTTAACTTCAGGAACTTTTAGTGCCTGGCACCACCCGAATTTTGTCGAGAAACACTCGACGCTATTCGGGTGATGCCAGGCACATTAATTAATTGTATGACAATAAACTTAATAATACTTCTTATCTTGATAGGAAGCTTTTTCAATCACCTATCCGGAGATTGATGTTCCATTTGAAGTTTTGATCTCCTTGTTTATTTTTACATATTCTCTATTTTCTTTAACTCTTTTTCGATATAAGATCGGGTATGATCAAACCCAATAATGGCCAAAACGTTTCCGTTATGATCCATTAAGGGAGCAAAGCTTGTTTTCCATTCTCCATAAATATCTTCATATAATGGAGTTACTCCTGCTTTCCCATCCATCGCCTCAAATGCTACTTCCATCATTTCTGGCGGACCTTCATATAAATGTCCAGCTGGAATGACGAAATCTTCAGAGGCTACAATCGTCAGCATTTTATTATCGAAAGTTTTAAAAATATAGACCCACTCAATGATTCCTTCTTGTTCACGTATTTTCGTTAGTTTTTTCTGAACTTTTTTATAAGTATGATTAGATGGTGACACACTCTGATTCACTAATTCAGAGATTTCTTCCGGCAGAATGACAGCAGATGTTACAATCGCCATAGATCGTAATTGTTTATTTAGATGCTCTTCCAGTATTTTTCTTTTACTTGATGGAGAGAGAGTTTTGTGTTGCATTTTCTCACGGATTTTTTTATATTTTCTACTCATGGTCGGTTGACTGATATCCAGTACTTTTGCTGCAAGTTTAACAGATTTATATTTATCTATGGCCATTTTAATCAATTGCTCTTCAATCATATCAACTGCTTCTTGCAGCGGCATAATGTGATGAATAATTGGAGGTTCCTTTAAAGCTGCCTTTTTCGGAATGTATTTGTAAACTAGGCTTGAGTCCACGTTTAATTCTTTACTCGTCACAACGATTCGTTCAATTGTATTCTCTAATTGACGAACATTTCCCGGCCAATCGTAAATACATAATAAATCAATAGCATCTGGGAAAATATGGACACCTCTATGATATAACGCATTATACTTGCCTACGAAATGATAGATTAAGTAAGGGATCTCTTCTGTTCGTTCCCTTAAAGAAGGGATTTCAATTGGTACTACATTTAAACGATAATATAAGTCTTCTCTGAATCGTCCCTCTCTTACCATTTTTTCTAATGATTGATTCGTTGCAGCGATAATTTGGACGTCAATATGAATCGGTTTTGAACTTCCTAAGGGGGTTACTTCTTTTTCCTGTAAAATTCGAAGTAACTTTACTTGCAAGTTCATTGGCATTTCTGCAATTTCATCGAGGAACATAATCCCTTCATTTGCCAGTTCAAATTTTCCGGGAGCCCCATTTTTGTTTGCACCACTAAATGCCCCGCCAACATAACCGAATAATTCACTTTCTAATAAATTTTCCGGTATTGCCCCACAGTTTACGGCAATAAAAGGTTTAGACCTTCTATTTCCTAATTGATGAATGGTTTTCGCAATCATTTCTTTTCCTACACCAGATTCCCCTAATAAAAGAACGGTTGTTGAAACTTTTGAAACCATATCTATTGTGTTAAGTACTTCTTTCATTTTTTGACTATGGACGATCATTGAAGGAGTGTGTTTTGTATCTGTGCCATCTTTTATTTCTGTTGAATCTATTAAAATATCGGAAATACTTTTTAATCCCCATAACATTAAATCTTCACCATTACCATTTGATTGGAACACAGTTATGAGAACCGTACTGCTATTCCAAGCCTTTAATTGAAGAGAGTCTACTTCTCTATTTAATAATTGGAAAATGGGATCACCAAAGAATGAAATTTCCTCTAATTCAGTAAATGTTCTTCCGATAATGGAGGTAGTGTTTGTTGACCAAAAATTTTTCAGTTTTCCACTTTGAAATAAAATAGTTCCTTTTATATTCGTTACAATCATTTCATCGTAAATAGATAGAAAACTAGATTGATAAACTTGAAGCAGTCGATCATTCGACACAATCATGGACACCACACATTTAACCCTCCTAAAATAGAATTTTAATTTTTTGATTATTCAAAATAAATTATTTCATATTTGAATAAAGATTTCAATTTTGAATTTAACAATCCTCACAACAATTGAATTGAGGCTATTTTTGTAAGCTTTTTATTTTGGCACAAAAATTGCTTCTGTATTTAACAAAGGTAAAAAATTAAAGGAGGAATACTCATGTATAAATCTACTAATCTAGATCTGTTTCCTTATCCTTTTCATACGGTTAAAGAAGGTTCAAACTATCGCTATTCCAATGACTTAAGAAAACTGGCAACAGATAAACAGAATTGTGTCGTAATAACACCCGAATATGAAAAACAAATAAAAAGAAAAAGGCAATTATTGAAGGAACAGCCAGAAGTAAGGTTCCAATCCTATCCACATACAATGGAAATGCAATGGGAAGTGGCAGAAATGCTTATTGATTTGGCGGTTGAACGCTACCCGGAGCACTTCCAGGTAGAAAAGAACGGTAATCATTGGATTTTTAGTAATTTTATCTTAAATGAAATCGAATCCTTCATATTTGGCGATGCATCGAGCATCGAGCTTGAGCCGCTAGATTTAATCGGCCGTCATTTCACCACTGACTTTGTATTAATGGTTCAAAGAGATGACAATCTTTATCTGGAAGTTGCTCAAGAATCTTATGCAGCTTTATTCTCTCCTCACTGGAATAAAGGCATGACATTTGACGAAATTCACGCACCCGTTCCGTTTGTGTCACGCACAGGTGTACCTCTGGCTGAAAGAGTTCGTAATTTTTTACTGCGTAATGTTTTACCAGGTGAACCTTGGACTAGAATTAATTGGAATCTAATGGCAAACCGTTGGGATGTAAACTACGAAACATTTGATACTTGGGGACCGACACGCTTTTTAGTCAATTCCGAAAATGCTGGTCAGCTAGTAAGACTTCGTGTAGAAGAACAATTTTTCTATCGGATGCCAAGAAGTAATGCGATTTTGTTCGTATTAAATACTCAATTTCTGCCAATGGAAGATTTAGCATTAAGGCCCGAATGGTTGGAGCAAACATACTCGATTCTATCGGATATTCCTAAGCCAATGGCCGACTATAAAGGATTTACCCCATTTATTGAACCTACAGTAGAGTATTTGAAGAATTTAATTGAAAAAGTTAGATTACAGACTGAGGGTTCAATGATTGGAGGTAATTAAATGGTATACAACAGCCCAGTATTATACGTTCAATCAGAATCTATTGTTGAAAAGTTTACAGTTAGAAATGATAGAAAGAAATTACTTATTATTTCCGCTGAACCAAAAGAAGCAGTCACAATCCAACAATTTATTGATGAAATTGATAGTCAAAAAGAATATGAACTAATTGAAATAAATGATGAATTACCATTAATAAATATTAGCCAAGTTTTTGAACTTCAAAAAATGGGAACACAGCTTTATATTTCAGCTAAATGGGATGATGCGGTAACTATTTTCACAGCGGCCATTGAGGCTGGTTTTTCTGAAGATGAAATTCAAACACTTATATCAGGCCAGAAGAGGCGTTATGTTTATTGCATCAAATGTTATCATCTCCAAGAAGCAGCGTCAGAAGATACAGATATAATCTGTTTTCATTGTCAAATCAGCTTAGAAATTGGTCCTTTCTTCTCAAGAGAGCGAAAAGGATATATTGGATATCCTTACAATCCTGCTTTCGTAACATCGTAAAAGTTAATCAATAAAATTGAAGCCATAACGTTGGGAGTGATTGTTTACGTGGCAAAATTCGGAAATATAAAAGTTTGCGTAGGAAAAATAGAGCAGGAAACAAAATCTATCAAGCGTTTCCACTTATATCCGGTTGATCAAGATTTACTGCCCGCATTTACCGGTGGTTCTCATATTACAACATATGTAAAAAACGGCGACGAGATTATAGAAAGAAATTACTCACTTGTTAGTCATCCAACTGAGCTAACTCAGTATACGATTGCCATTCGTAAGGATGAACGATCAAGAGGTGGATCAGTTTATTGGCATGATGAAATCAAAGTGGGCGATCGTTTAGAAATCAGTTGGCCTAGAAATCATTTCCCACTTGCTTTCAAAGCTGCGAAACACCACGTATTTTATGCAGCTGGAATCGGGATTACCCCATTTATGACCATGATGAAAGATTTATCGGCTGAAGGTAAATCATTTGAATTACATTATGCTGCAAGAACGAAAGAAGATTGTGCGTTCTATGATTATTTAAATGCAACATATCCTGGAAAGTGTCATTTCTATTTCTCAAGAACGGAAAATCCTACTAAAATGACCCCTGCAACAATGGCTGAACATCGGATTGGCTCACATGTGTATTTTTGTGGACCCGTTTCAATGGTGAAGGAATTTAGGGAAGCTGCCGAACACTTCGGTTACCCAAGCCATTCGATTCATTTTGAATTATTTTCAGCGACTAATGAAGGACCAAAAGATCCTTTTGTTGTAAAATTGGCCAACAGCAAAAGAATCGTGGAAGTTTCTGAAAAAGAAACTTTATTAGAGGCGCTATTAAAAGCTGGAGTAGACGCTGCTTATTCTTGTAAAGTTGGCGGATGCGGAACGTGCGAGGTACAGGTAGTTAAAGGAGAAGTTGATCACCGGGACCACTTTTACAAAGAGGAAGAAAGAAGGACGAAAAACGTTATGATGACTTGTTGCTCAAGAGCAAAAGAAGCTGAAAAAGTGCTCGTTCTAGACTTATAATCTTTTGCAATGTAATAGATTGATAAACTCTGCTCTTCCGCTGAAGCGGAAGGCGCAGGTAATAATAGAATCATCATAATAATAGGAGGTAATGTAATGACAACAACCACTCGAGTATTGGAATTAAAGATGTATATTAATGGTGAATGGAGACTTTCCAGCAACCCGGATACGAATAAGGTTATTAATCCGGCAAATGGTCAATTGATTGCCATAGCTCCGAGAGCAACTATTGAAGAAACGGAAGAAGCCATTAAAGCTGCAAAAGAAGCTTTTGAGAGTGGTGTTTGGTCCAAGCTAAGTGCACAGGAGCGTGCAGATTACCTTTTAAAAATTGCTGACAAAATAGATGAAAAACACGATGAACTGGTGCAACTTGAAGTAAAAGATAATGGAAAAATTAAGGCAGAGGCTGATATCGATATTTCTGATGCTGCTTCTTGTTTTCGCTATTATGCAGGTCTGATTAGAACTCCAGACGGCCAAACGTATCATGTTGCGGATCCAATCCAGGCAATGGTTGTGCGTGAACCAGTTGGCGTTACTGGGTTAATTGTTCCTTGGAACTTCCCATTCCTAATGAGTGTTTGGAAATTTGCTCCTGCATTAGCTGCCGGAAATACGATTGTGTATAAGCCCGCAGAAGTGACTCCAGTAACAGCAACGAAATTAGTGGAAATTATTGAAGAAGTAGGTATCCCAAAAGGGGTAGTGAACATGGTATTGGGAAAAGGTTCTGTCATTGGGGAAGTGATCGCCGCAAGCCAGGATGTCGATATGGTTTCGTTCACAGGTAGCACGGAAGTCGGCAAAAGCATTATGCGCAATGCTTCGGGGAATTTGAAAAAGATCTCCCTTGAACTTGGCGGTAAGTCACCAAATATTATCTTTGCAGATGCTGATTTTGAAGCCTCAGTTGATAATGCATTATTAGGTATTTTCTATGGGTCTGGTCAAGTATGTTCTGCTGGAAGTCGAATTATTGTGGAAGAAAACATTTATGATCAATTTGTTAAAGAGTTCGTAAGGCGGGCCAAAAATATCAAAGTAGGACCAGGATTGGAAGAAGGTTCTGAAATGGGTGCAATTGTAAGTGAAGCACAACTTAATACCATTCTAGAGTATATTGAAATCGGTAAAAAAGAAGGCGCAACATTAGCTTGTGGTGGAAATCGTATTCTCGAAAAGGGTTTGGATCAAGGATTCTTTGTTGAACCAACTGTATTCATTGATGTAACTCCAGAGATGCGCATCGTAAAAGAAGAAATCTTCGGACCTGTTGCCGTCATCCAAAAGTTCCAAGATGAAGAAGAAGCTATTAAACTGGCAAATGACACAATATATGGTCTTGCCGGCGGAGTTTTCACCTCAGATGGTGCAAAAGCAATGCGTGTCATTAAACAAGTACGTGCTGGTATTACTTGGATTAACACTTATGGACCAACCTATAACGAAGCTCCATGGCATGGGTATAAACAAAGCGGTATTGGTTCAAGCCTTGGAACATTTGGATTGGATGAATTCCAAGAAGTAAAACAAATAAACATTAATCTTGCCGTAGGACCAACAGGCTGGTTTTCAAACGATAAATAGCTTTAGAAATATAGAGGGTGATGAAAAGAAACGATCTATCTTTGAACCACCCTCTTTTTTAAAATATCACTGGTTGCTACCTACACTGATTTACTTTCCTGATCTTCAGTACTTTTTTAGACAGTGTAAGCGCTAACAATATTAAGGAGGATTATATCATGCAAGAAAATCTGAACGAAAAAATTAGCGGATCTGCTTCAGAACATCATGATAGTGATGCCGCCCATCTAGCATCACTTGGATATGAATCTGAATTTCGCCGCGATATGAGTCCGTGGGCAAACTTTTCGCTTGGGTTCACTTATCTTTCTCCTGTAGTCGGTGTTTACACACTATTTGCATACGCACTTGCGCAAGGTGGCCCACCAATGATTTGGAGTTTTTTCATCGTAGGACTCGGACAATTACTAGTCGCACTTGTCTTCAGTGAAATTGTTGCGCAATACCCTGTTGCAGGAGGAGTTTATCCTTGGGCACGAAGATTATGGGGGCGCAAGTGGGCGTGGATGACTGGCTGGGTTTACTTAATGGCTTTGCTTGTGACGATTGCCAGTGTTTCGTATGGAGCTGGACCTTATCTGGCACAGGTTTTAGGTGTTGAGTTATCGGTAAACTCTACGATTCTTTGTGCATTAATTATTCTTGCACTATCGACCATCATCAATTTTCTTGGCACAAAGGTTCTCGCAGCTGCAGCAGTAATTGGTTTTGTTGCTGAACTCATCGGTGCGCTTGTAGTTGGTTTTTGGTTGCTGATCTCAGAACGGCATCACGGCCTTGGAATACTCTTTGATTCTTTTGGTGCTCAAGGTAGTAATAGTTACTTATATGCGTTTGCTGCAGCTGGATTAATTGGAATTTTTCAATATTATGGATTTGAAGCTTGTGGTGATGTTGCTGAAGAAGTACCGAATCCAGGTGTTCTTATCCCAAAGGCAATGCGTCGAACAATTTACATTGGCGGTGCAGCCGCAACTTTTGTTTGCCTTGCATTAGTACTTTCAGTTGCCGATATCCCAGCGGTTATCGCTGGTGAGGACGTAACACCGGTTGAAACATTACTAAACCAAGCGTTTGGTCCTGTTGGCGCTAAGATTGTTCTGGGGATTGTGTTGATTTCATTCCTTTCATGTGCAATGAGTTTACAAGCGGCAGCCAGCAGACTTGCCTATTCCTATGGACGTGATGACATGATTGTAGGAAGCCGATTATTAAAGAAGTTTTCAAGTGCTCGTCACATACCGCCTTATGCGCTGCTTCTTGCAGCTATTGCTCCAGCCATTATTGTGCTTGGATCAAAAGTGTCTACAGATGCGCTCACAAAAGTAATCAGTTTTGCTGCACTTGGCATTTATCTTGGATTCCAAATGGTGGTCCTTGCTGCACTTCGAGCCAGACTAAAAGGATGGAAGCCAAGTGGTAAGTATCAATTGGGCAAGTGGGGGCTGCCTGTCAATATTGGTGCACTTGTCTACGGAATCATCGCAATAATCAACATGTGCTGGCCAAGAACGCCAGATGCAGCTTGGTATGATAACTATATCGTACTCCTTTCGGGAGTTATAGTTGTTGTTGCTGGTTTACTGTATATGATGATTCATCGTAGCTACGGACATAGCAAAATGCCGTATAATGATGCGATACCGAAAACATATATATCTGATCAAAACAAGCGTAATGACATGTCAATGTAGGTTAGTTGCTAACTCATATTAGAGTGACTTACTAACGGATCCACTAAATATAATTTATATTAAAAGAACGGTGCTGAAAAGCACCGTTCTTTTGCCCATAATTCTCAACCATAATAATCCATAAAGCATTAAAAATTAACGTAATATTTTTAAAAACCGCACCATACATCTGTCACAGACTGATTGCCTTTACACCAACCAATTCATAATCATAATTTTCTTTGACTTATAACTCCTCAATACCTATAACACTATATTTCTCGCTATTTACAGCAAGTTTTAAAGATTCATTACTTAAATCATGTGTAGTTTCAATAATCGCATTTTTATCAACTAAGTTTACCTCTACATTTATTACTCCCTCAAGGCCTGCTAATGCTTCATTTACATGTCCGGCGCATTTTTCACATTTCATACCTTCGACGAATATTTTCTTTTTCATCTCTTTTTACCTCCAATAATCATTTCTATTAAACTATTTCCATTTAACATTTTCTTTTTTTTCTTCATCAACAATCAATGTAAATACATCAGGTCGTGAGTAATGGCCAACTGGATCAAAATCTAATTGACTATACGCGATATCCCGTAGGTCAAGGTCAGCAATCAGGATATCCTCTTTCCCATAGATCGGTTCAACTACATATTCCCCTAATGGCCCAACAATAGCACTGCCACCTGAGCTCATAATATCAGGTGAAGACTCTAATTCGTCGTAACAAGCCAAATCAACAGGATACATATTTTTTGTAACATATTGATTACATGATAAAACAAAGCATCTACCTTCCATTGCGATATGTCGAATTGTTGATTGCCATGATTCTCTCGCATCCGCTGTTGGCGCAATATATAGTTGGATTCCTTTTGCATACATGGCCGCTCTAGCTAACGGCATATAATTTTCCCAACAAATTAGTGCACCTATCTTTCCATATGGTGTGTCAAATACCGGAAGAGTACTTCCATCGCCTTCTCCCCATACTACTCTTTCGGCAGCAGTTGGTTTTAATTTACGATGTTTACCAAGAAGTTTTCCTTCAGGGCTAAAAAATAGAACAGTACAATAAAGAGTTCCGCCACTAGTTTCTTGATCTCTTTCAATAACACCAATTACTAAATAAACTCCCGCTTTTCTTGCTGCCTCACCTAACAACTCGGTTGACTGGCTAGGAACTTCAATCGAATTGTCCCAGTATCTGAACCAATCCTGGCGCCCTTCTTTCGTCCTTGAGCCTATTTTTGAACCAAAAGAAAGACCCCTTGGATAGGCTGGAATAAAGGCTTCCGGGAATATGACAATTTTTGCTCCTTTTTCTCCTGCCTCATGAGTCAGTCTTATTGTCTTATCAACAGTTGCATCCCGGTCCATAATAACTGGTGCAGCTTGAACGACAGCAACTCGGACAATACTTAGATTTTCTTGCATAGCGAACGCCTCCCTTTATTGAGTTTGGAAAGAAGATATATTACTAGATAATTAATTCATTCCTATTATAAAAATAATCCCATAAAAAGGACCATCCAATCCCCTAGTATTTACATCATCCACTATAAGCTTTTTTTAATTAAAGATTAAATGTTCTATTAACTACTAACCACCAATTTGTCATATAATAAAAAAAACACTGGGTAACGGCAATTACCCAGTGTTTTGATCACATTCTTATTTTTTTGGTGCAGCAGGTGCTGCTACAGGCTGTAAGGCTGGGAAGTAACTATTAACCGCGTGATCTTTCTTCTTAAAGTTATCCTTCTCGTCATATACAGCCTGCTTTGCTTTTTCTATCTCATGAATTAGTTCTTCCAGGTTTACACCCTTCTTGACTAATTCTTCCGTTGCAATTCGGATCGCTTCATTGGATGCAACTTCAGATTTTCTAAGTGAATCCATTGAGCCTTGTGGATTATGGAATCCAGCCGAACTCTCGGCGGCACAGATATCCCAGAACCATTGTCCTTTACGAACCGCTGCTTGAGCCTGCTTAATTTTATCGTCACTTACTCCACTAATAATCATTTTATTGACATAATAATGAGCAGTAATTGAAACGTCTTCAGCATTGTGTAACGCTTCCATATGAGTGTCTTGGATTTCCGTTACACGATCTTTTAATTCATCAATCTCACGATTTGTATGACAGGTTCCACATGATTGCTCCATTGTTTTAAGTGGAGAAGTCCACCAGTGTGAAGTGATTTTCTTTTTACCGTCAACACGTTCATATGGCATATGACAGTCTGCACATGAAACACCTGCTTTTCCGTGCGGACCTTCCATATGAGTTTCGAAATCAGGATGCTGGCCTTTTAGCATTGGAGTTCCTGAAATGTTATGAACCCAGTCTTTTTCAAAGCCATTTTCTTTAGCTGTCGTTTCATAATATTCATACATATCTTCCGGTTTAAAACCATTTGCCCATGGGAAAGTCACTTCTCCATTTTTAGCAGCAAAATGGTATTCTACGTGACATTGTGCACAAACATAGCTTCTCATGTCATTTTTAGTTGCCTTAGAAATATCAATTCCTTGAGATTCCATTCCTTTTGTAAAACTAGGGCGGGTAATACGTAATTCCATTGTTTGTGGATCATGGCAGTCAGTACAGCCGATCGGTGAGTGACCCATGGCTTCTGCTTTTGGCCAAATGTCCTTATTAAAGTTTCCACCCCAATAATCGTCACCCATTTCCTCAATCATGTGTGGAACAGCTGTAGATTTACAGGTTAAACAAGATCCGATTGATTTGTCAGTGATACGGGCAGTTTCACGAATATCTACGTTCGCGTAGGCGTGGCCGCGGTCTTCCGTATACTGTGTGGCAAATCCATATCCATTAAAAAGAATTGGCAAATATGGCTCTTTATCATGATCATATTTACTACGATTAATAGAACCTGCATATTTCGTATCTTCCATTTTTTCTGTTTTGTAGAAGCTTTTATATTGAAGCGGAAATAAATCCTTAAACGCTTCATTGCTAATTTCATCTTTTGATAAGCCGGTTTTTAACCCTTCAGTTTTCTTTGCCTCTTCAGCTCCTGAGCAACCTGCAATCAGCATGATGACAGCGATTAGGGTCAAATAAATCCAATGAAGTTTTTTGCTAACCATTGTTCATTGATCCTCCCTTATTTTCTAATAGCTCTCCCGGTTTTGGTACCTTGTAGAATTCTTCTGTTTTAAAGCCTTTTCCGTGCGGTACTGACTGGTGACAGACCGTACAGTTCTCTTTTGCATCATGTGAAACATTTTCTAACGTGCTCTTATGGCAGTTAATGCAATTGGAATTGATTGCTTCCTTTGAGCCAGCAGTCGGATGCAGAACACCTGGAATTTTTTCTTCACCAAATGTGTTGTAGTAGACGTGCCCTAATCCCGACTTCGCTTTGAAGGTATATTTGCTCACTAAAGAATCGTGTGGTAAATGGCAGTCTCCACAAGCTATCTCTGCATGGGTAGAATCTGTAAAAGAATCATGAGCATTGTTCATGATATGACAGCTCTTACAAAATTCACCAGAGTCAGTATAGGCTAACGTCTTTGCCGTTACCACTGATGCAATAATTCCAACAAATAATCCAATCAACAGGAGCAATCGTTTATCAATTGCCAGAAATTTTTTCAACATGATTTCACCTCCCTTGAAAAATAAATATCTATTAAAACACCAATAAAGTGTTCTAACCAAAATAGTGAATCATTGGCTTAATTTACCTTTTTAAGATTAAGGCTGTGTTAAACTTGACTGTTGATTGCAGCGAGAGGCGCTTGCTTTCCGCGGGGCGGGCGGTGATCCTGTCTAGCTTGCAGCGGCTAGGGGCTCGGGGTCATAAGCCAATCCGTCAAGAAGGTCAAAGAACGACCTTCATGCCGGCTCGTCTTATGCCTGTCGCCCCTGGGCAAGCCGCTTCCTCTTTTCCTTCTCCTCGGAGCTAAAGCTCCTGTGGGGTCTCACCTGTCCCGCTGCTCCCGCAGGAGTCAAGCGCCTTCCGCTCCAATCAACATTGTGTAAAAAAATCAACACTGAGCTTAAACACAGCCAAGATTAAAGTAAATAGTAGGATTGCAACAGTAACGAAGCCTACCACCTAAAAAGGTGGCAGACATACCCCTATCATTCGTTTCTATTGGAATCCTGCCAAAGAGTTTGGCTTCCCTCTTCATCCTCTAGTAGGAGGGCTGTTACCTTGTCCCCTTTTTGAAAATGACGTGTACTGCCAGGTAAAACCATCAGTGTGTCGGTTTTCGCTAGACTCAATACTGCATTCGACTTGTCCATTCCAACTGGTCTTGCCATCATCTCGCCATTTTCAAAAAACAGCTTACTTCGAACAAATCTAGTAAATGGATTGACTTTTGGAAAATCGCTAGCAAGGGAAACCGTTTCAAACTTTAAATAAGGATGATCACTATAGAGCATTTTTCGAATAATAGGTCTTACAAACAACTCAAAACCAACATAACTTGCTGAGGGGTTGCCGGATAAACCAAACAAAAGTTTTCCTTCGAGTGCAGTAACTGTCGTGACGCTACCAGGCCGCATCGCCACTTTATTAAACAAGACCTGCCCCGTTAATCTCTTGTAAATATCGGGCATCAGATCATAATCCCCCACCGATACCCCACCGGTAGTAATTAAAATATCGACCTTATTTAACGCCAACGAAATCGCTTCATAACAGGTTTCTATTTCATCCGGAAGCTTACCAAAGTAGATGGGTTCTGCCCCGATTCTTTTTGCTTGTGCTTCAATCATATAAGAATTGCTATTTCGAATTTTGCCATCCTGTAACGGTTCATTCACATCAAGAAGTTCAGAACCTGTAGCGAAAATTCCGATTCTCGGCTTGACTGCAACAGGAACTTGAGAATATCCGAAAGTAGCAAGGACTGCTTTTACTCCCGGATTTATTCTTGTCCCTTTTTTAATTACGATTTCACCACATCTCGTTTCTTCAGCTTGATAGGAAAGATGTTCCCCCTCCTTCAACTGTCGCTTAATCGAAATATATTTTTCTCCTTTTTTAGTAAACTCTTTAACTAATTCGAGCGCGATGACAGCGTTTGCCCCTTTAGGGGTTTTAGCCCCGGTCATAATCCTTGAAGCTTCAAATGGACCCAGTTCATTCTTCGGAACCATACCGGCCGCAAGCTCCTCTACTACTTTAAATTCTAAAGGAAATTCAGAAGAAGCAACTTCTGTATCCTCCGCTCTTAAAGCAAAACCGTCATAACCGGAACGTGTAAACATTGGTATGTCATGAGTAGCGATAATATCTTCAGCCAAATAGCGGTGATCACAGTCCTCAATTGGAATCAGTTCTTTCTTACCACCCAGTTGGTGGCCCATCACTCTTTTTACCGCTTCGCCTATTTGGATAGGCCTACGTAATTCCAACAATCATTTCACCCCATTTAATTTAACCGTTACTATTTCTTTTCTTATTCCTTACATACACCCACCAAGCAATTGGAAAAAGAAGAAGATTTAAAATACAAAGCAAAATAACATTTACATAATTTTGATAAAAATACTGATGGACCAAATATTGAGTAAAAATAATGTTAAGCATTAAAATTCCACATAATAAAATGATACTCATATCATTACGCTTCATAACGTTTCACCCTCACTGCGTAAATAACGCCATTCTCCACATTTACTTGTATTTCAGGTAATTGACGACGAGGTGGCCCTGCTGTTGGGGCTCCAGTTTCAGCATCAAATTTCCCATGATGACATGGGCAAATCATTTCTCCCTTTTCCTTGTCCCAAAATACAGGACAGCGAAGATGTGTGCATGCATTTTGGTATGCAACAAATTTGTTATCGGATAGACGAATTAGAATAGCATCATCATGTTCACCCGGAAACTTAAAGTCTACCGAGTCCCCAATTGCAAGGGATTTTATATCCGTAATTTTTTTATGCTTATATTCCTTTTCACCTAGACCTGCAAGCTCCTTTGCAGCCACTCCTCCCCAAGGAAGGGAAGATACAGCAAATACCCCTGCAGCCCCTACTAACGTTTTCATGAATCCCCGGCGATCAAGCACACGTTCATTATTGCGGTTAATATTATGAGTGTAATTATCTTCATCAAAAGGGATTTTATTATTTTTATCGTTCATGGTAATCCCACCTTAGTAAATTTTTGCTATTCCTTGTAAAATACCCGGAAGATTTACTTTCACATTCGTTTCTCCCTCTAAATAAGGTAAGCTTGTTACCCATTTTCCATTATCAAGATGAAACTGTTTTTGTTTTCTATTAATCTCTTTATCTGTTAACCATTGCAGTGTGTTGGTCGGACATGCACTTGCGCACATTGGCGGAATGCCATCCTTGCTCCGGTCAATACAAAGATCACATTTATACATTAAGTTTTGTTCTGTATCAAATTTCGGAACCCCATAAGGACAAGCAATCGTACAGTTTTGACATCCAATGCATTTTTCCACAAGTGCGGATAATACCGCACCTGTTTCATGAATTTGAATAGCTTGGGCCGGACAACTTCTTGCACAAGCAGGGTTGACACAGTGAAGACACATAAGCGGCATCGTTTGCCGATCGACAAGAGGATTTACGTCGTATACATAATTTCTGTTCCGTTCCTCATGCCCGCCGCATTGAGTACATGCGGCCAAACAAGAACGGCAGCCGATACAGTTTTCCAGTTCAAGATACAGCCTCTTGTTCATCTATAGCGCCTCACTTTTTGCTAGTTTTTCAATCTGAGCTGCACAAGCTTTAAATTCCGGCATTTTTGAAATGGGGTCTAGTGCTGGGTTCGTCAGGATATTTGCAGCTAATTCAAAATCCCAATGGTATGGAACAAATACGGTATCTTTACGGATAGCTTCTGTAATTTTTACTTTATAGATAACCTCACCACGACGTGTGAACAAACGTACTCTTTCTTCATGCTGAATACCATACACTTTGGCTGTTTCCGGATGTACCTCAACAAACGGTTCGGGGCACATATCTTTCAAAAATGGGATTCTTCTAGTTTGATTGCCTGATAGATAATGGTAGACAACCCGTCCGGTTGTTAAACAAAGTGGATACTCTTCATCCGGTTCCTCAGCAGCAGGGACATATGGAAGAGCCAAAATTTTAGCTTTTCCATCAGGAAAATAAAACTTTTTATCCAAGAACATATGAGGTGTACCAGGATCATCCTCTTCCTTACATGGCCAAAATACGCCATCTTGTTTTTTAATCTTTTCCCAAGTAACCCCATAGTAATCCGCCTTACCGCCTTTAGAGGCTAGGCGCAGCTCATTAAAGACATCCTCCGATGTTTTTAAATGAGAGAAGTATTTTCCACGACCCAAACGTTCCGCTAATTCCACTTGTATCAGCCAATCTGGCTTGGATTCTCCCAGTGGCATTTGAGCACGATTGATTTTAATTACACGACCTTCAACATTTGTTGTTGTTCCTTCATCTTCTGACCAGGTCGTCGTTGGCAGGACAACATCTGCGTATTCCGCTGATTCGGATAGGAAGAAATCGGATACTACCATAAAATCAAGTTGTTTAAATACTTTTCGGACATAATTAGAGTCAGGTGCTGAAACCACAGGATTGGAGCAAAGCAGGTACATCGAACGAATGACCTTTTTCTCCATTAAGCCAAACAATTCAAAGGCAGATACTCCTTCGCCTGGCATCTCCTCAGGGTCAATTCCCCACACCTTCGATACTTCCTTTACATGCTGTGGATCGGTAATTTTCCGGTATCCAGGTAATGCATCCGCTTTTTGACCATGTTCCCTTCCACCTTGACCGTTTCCTTGACCTGTAATCGTTCCAACCCCTGCTTTTGGCCGGCCAATATTTCCGGTAACAAGAGCTAGATTGATATAGGCTGAAACGTTATCAACGCCTTTTACTTGTTGTTCAATTCCTCTTGCGAACAAAAGAATTGCATTTGGTGCTTTTCCGTAGAGTTCTGCAGCCTTGATAATTTTTTCAGGTGCAATACCTGTAATTTGACTTGTGTATTCTGGTGTAAATTGTTTGACCAATTCTTTTGTTTCTTCAAAACCGTTCGTATGGTTTTGAACGAACTCGTCATCCACATGACCGTTTTTTATCAAGAGATGGAGTATTCCATTGGCAAGTGCCAAGTCCGTTCCAGGCCTTAAATCAAGATGAACATCAGCTCTTCTTGCAACAGGGGTCTCCCTTGGGTCCACAACAATCAAATATCCCCCTCTTTCTTGGACTGCCCACACGCGGAACATCATCGTTGGATGGCAGTCAGCCGTATTGCTTCCTGCTAAGAATAAGCAATCAGTTTCTGGGATATCAGTCCAAGGCACTGTTGACCCTCGATCAATTCCTAAAGAGCGATTGATCCCGCTGGCTGCACTTGCCATACAAAAACGTCCGTTGTAATCAAGATGTTTTGTTTGCAGGGCTACACGGGCAAACTTCCCATTTAAGTAGCATTTTTCATTTGTCATTGAAACCCCGCCATATACGGAAAGAGTATCCTTACCATAAGCAGCTTGCAGTTCCTTGAATTTTTTCACAATTAAATCGTAAGCCTCATCCCAGCTCGCTTCTCTGAAGCCTTCCTTTGTTCCTTTTAAAGATGCATCATCTCGGATTAATGGCTTTAATAATCTGGCATCTAGGTTGGTCTGTTGGTATGCTGTAACACCTTTTGGACACATTTTCCCTAAGGTAACCGGCCAATCATATCGAGGTTCAACCCCGATAATTTTATTCGTTTTTGTACTCACTCTTAAATTCATTCCACACTGCATCGCACAATAGCAGCAATGGGTTGGCACTAGGGTTTCATCGGGATGATTCACATTTTCAATCTCTTTAAAAAATTTATCTCGCGGATTTTTAAACTCAGACTTGTGCATGTTGATTAGCCTCCTTAATCTTTACCTGATGAGTGGGAAATCCTGAAAATTGTGCAATTCTGTATTTGCGTCGACATGGAAGACAAAGTTCTCCAAGATGGACCCCTTCACTCGTTTTAAACTCGATTTCATTTATACTTAATACATGAATGACATCTTGAGCTTGTTCTGTTGAAACAAAATGCTCTCCACAAACCTTACAGTCTTTCATTCCTTGTCCTGCATAATGTTCACGATAATTTCTTGCAAGAACACTCATTGGGCGAAACGGAATATGCGCCAGCTTTCCAAATGGCAAATAAATTAATGTTATGATTACGGAGTATTGATGAATAATAGACATGATCGGTTGACCTGCACCATGTAAAAAAACATTCATAAATGTTAACAATAAACCTGTAAGAGAAACGAAAAGCAGCATATATAACGGCATAAAATCATAGATAAATTTTTGTTCTGCACGTGCCTGCATATTTTTCAGCCGTCTGTAAAGAGCCATTGAAACGCCAGTAATGACCATGATTGCCGTAATATTAAGTGCATTATAGAAAACAAAAGCAATCAATCCGTCAGCCTTGACCTTCATTAAATCGATTCCCATCGTTACAACTGTATAATAGCCATTTTCATCCATTGTGAAATACATCCATCCAAACACTAATGGAAAGGTAACAAAACAAGAAAGGATACATCCCCAGCCGATTAACAAATGCTGAGTCCATCTGTAAATCCCTCGATTCCAGATAAATTTATGAGTTAGAAGGTGCTCAACTGAAACTGCGGGTGTTTTCTTTCGTCCAAGAAGCTTTAAACCTTTTTTTATCAAGATTTTTGTTGGCGGCCTTTCGCCCCATGATATAAATCGGTAAAAGAACCCACCCAAAAAAACGATAGTACCAACCATGTATCCATATAAATTTAAATCAATATGGGTAAACATCCTTGTACCAATAAAAGATAGAATGATAAGTCCACACACTGTTAAGAACATATTTTTTGCAAAGTGTGAAGCAAATGCATGGGTCGTTGATTTCTTTAAAATCTTTTCTGACGTATTGTTCACTTTCAAAAAAACTCCTCCCTTTTCAAAATAAATACCAACCATTTTATTTTTTAGCCCTTATCCTCTCAAAGATTACACTCTGTTTATTTTGACAAATGTGCCGTTCGTCACATCTTAAATCGACGTCGAAAATTGTTAAAAATAAATTTACAGAACTAAAAATCTTGAAAATTGGACCTTTTCAACCTTAAAAAGTGGATTAGAATCTTTAAAATGGGACATAAAGCGCTTATTTTGCTTGACAGGAACATAGACAAAACGATTTAATTTCAATAAGCTGTTTCATCATATTAAACAAGGCTGCGTTAACAGGCAGCCAGCATATAAAAATAAAATAAAAAATGATGGTGAAGATTATGGAATGGAAACCGGAGAAACGAAGTGATATCCCAATTTATCAACAAATTGCTAATTACATTCAAAAGAGGATTGCCTACGGAGAATATCCACCGGGTACGCTCCTTCCCTCCGAAAGAGCATTAGCTAAAGAGTTTGGTGTAAATCGAGGAACCGTTGTTACGGCGTACGATGTGTTATATTCCAATGGGATGATTGAACGGATTAAGGGGAGTGGAACAAAGGTCCATACAGATGTGTGGGGATTAACTCGCTCAAGAATCCCTAACTGGGACTTATATATCGAACGAGGATCATTTTTGCCTAATCTTCCGTTATTTCAACATATTCGTGGAGAAATTCATGGGAAAGACCTTATTAATTTTGCTAGCGGTGAATTAGCCAATGACTTAATGCCTTATGACATCTTTAAAGAGATTCTTTCAAAAAATGAATTTCAACAATCGCTGGGCTATGAACATCCTCAAGGCAACCTTAGTCTCCGTCATAATATTGTTAACCATTTAAAAGAGTTTAGGAACATTGAATGTTCCAGTCAGTCTGTATTAATTACATCAGGTGCTCAACAAGCTTTGCATCTCGTAACTCAATGCTTATTGGATCGGGGAGACGCGATTGCATACGAAGATCCCTCTTATGCGCATTCACTGCCAATATTTCGTTCAGCTGGTCTAAAGACATTTAAACTCCCTGTTGGCAAGAATGGAATGAACCCAGAGGATATACTTTATTTGTATCAAAAATATAAAATTAAGATGGTGTTTCTAAACCCTATATTCCAAAATCCAACTGGAAGCATTTTATCTTTAGAAAAAAGAAAACGAGTGCTGGAAATATCAAAAGAATTAGGGATTCCAGTCGTAGAAGATGATCCTTATAGCCTTATGTCATTTTCTGACCACCTAAACACTACAACACTTAAATCTCTGGATGAAAGCGGAAATGTTTTGTATATCAGTTCATTTTCTAAAATTGCGGCTTCCGGGCTTCGTATTGGGTGGATTGTAGGGCCTGATAACGTCATTCAACGTTTGGCAGATGCCAAGCAGCAAATTGATTTTGGTCATAGTATTTTTCCACAATGGCTTGCTGCCGAGTATTTAAAATCAGATTCATTTGAAACAAATTTGAACTTTTTAAAGGAGAAGCTTATTCACAAAAGGGATACTCTCTTATCCATTTTGGAGGCAGAACTATCGGACCATCTATCTTTTCAGGTACCAGAAGGCGGAATACACTTATGGTGCCAGTTAAAAAATAATGTGAATGAGTATCATTTACTTGAAGCGGCATTAAAAAATGGAGTAGCTTTTGTTCCAGGATCTTTGCTTGGCACTAATAGTGGATATATACGGCTAACGTTCGGACGAGTGGAATCCAGTCTAATTGAAGAAGGGATCTTAAGACTTAAAAAATCATTTTTGCAACTAACAAATTAACAATAAAAAAACTTCACTCATCAGAGTGAAGTTTTTTTATGCACCTTTTCGTTATCCCACTGGATTATTTATTTCTTCTATTGACTAAGATTAAGAGCACTGAAATCATAATAAAAGCGACAAGCGCAAGGAAAGGGATTGTTATAAAACCGAGCCAGTTAATCCAAGGATAATCACAAGGAATTCCTTGTGCACACGGTTTGATGGGGGCAAATCCAGGGACTTTTTCTAGTAAATAATGATAGAGCGATGTCAGTCCACCAACGATTGAAAATGGCAAAACATACTTTGTAATCTTAATATCACTTGTAAACGCTGCGATTCCTAAAATTACGGATAATGGATACATCTCAATTCGCTGATACCAACATAGTACACAAGGCTGAAACAGTCTAATTTCACTAAAATATAAACTTCCCAGCGTAGCAACAACAGCCACTATCCAAGCGAAGTAAAGGTATAGTACGGATCGATTTGGGGACATTATTCTTTTAAGCCCCTTTCTATAAGTTCTTTAATATAGTCATAGTCATATGGATCTTCGACCATAGTTCCATTGATGACAATGCTTGGTGTTAATTCCACCTTAGCTTCACTCACTAATTTTTCATCTTGTAGTACAGCAGTTTCATATTTCTTATCTAAAATGTCTTGTTCAAGCTGATTAAGGTCGATATGCGGGACTGTGTTACCCGCAACCTCCATAACCTTGTCGATAGTTAACCATTTCTCGTCATGGGTATCTCTTTCAGGTTGTTCTTTGTATAGTGCTTTACTAAAATCCCAAAATGCTTCACTATCTTGATTCCACACTGCTTCTCCCGCTAATGCTCCTAAAAGTGACTCATCCTCGTGGAATAATACATTAATATAGGAGAAGCTAATTTTCCCTGTATCGATGTAGTCTTTTTTCAGTTCTGGAAAAATGTATTCAATCCACTCTTTACATGCAGGACATTTATAATCCCCAAATTCCACTACAGAAACAGGTGAATCAAGGTTACCTATGGTTGGTTGATCTTCAAATCGTAAATCTTTATTAAGTGTACTGTCACCACTACCAACGTTTTGACTGTTTTGTTTATTTTGTAAAATAACAATAGCTACAACTATGACCATTACAGCAATTGTAGATATCACGAGTAGTTTCATAGGATTCCTAGTATTCGTTCGTTTCTTGGGGTTCTTGGGGTTTCTTTTCATTTTTTCACCTCATAATAGTTTTATTCTGCCGATTCAATATAGTTCTCTATCATCCCCTATTACCCATCTTATAAATTATTTAAAAATAACGAATCATCCATTATTCAATAGGTGTCCTCATCCACTTAATTTTTTACCCAATAAAAAAGAATCGAATCTTTTAAGAATCGATTCCACTCATTCATTTATAAGTTAATGCTGTTTAAATGATTTAGAAAAAACCACACACTTTTAGAAAGACGTTCTGCAGGTCGAGTCAAGACACTCGTCGTAACCGTGTGGGCTTCATAACCTTCCCAGTACTTTAATTTTCCACAAGAAACTTCCAAATCTGCAGCAGATTTTAATACTATCCCATACCCCAAACCGCCTATGACAAATTGTTTTACCGCTTCTGTTGAAAAAATACTCCTGACTTGAGCCTTCATCCCCTCCCCATTTGGAATAGGGATGTCGGAAGGAATTAGTATTGTGTTTGACGAAATAGGTGCCACAGGCTGTATACCGACAAACTGGTCATTTGAGATTTTCGTGATCCTCAAAGAAAAATGATCCTCAGGAGGTGTTAGGGTGACCCCAACGTCCACTGTCCCTAATCGAACTAATTCCTCGATTTCATTATCGGGTCTGATTTGTATGTCAACCTTAATATTGGAATGATTCTCTGAAAAGGATAGGATGAACTTTGGCAATATATAAGAACCTATCACTTGAGAAGTACCTACCACAATTCTTCCTCGACTTCCTTGTTGAAACTCCTCCATTGTCCGATAGACTTGTTCTTCTAAAGAAAGAATTGTTTCTGCAAATTCTAATAAAGTTAGTCCCGCATCAGTTGCAGTTATATTTCTTCCAACAGTCGTGTATAAAGGTACCCCTACATCTTGTTCCAATCGTTTAAGCATCATCGAAATGGCAGGCTGACTCACATGAATTTCTTTTGCAACCCCGGAAATACTCCCAGAATTTATAACCTGCTTTAGTAATAGCAAGTGTTTTGTATTCAATATAATCACACACCCATAACTTTTTTGTTATATATACATAATTATAATTATATTTGTATTATACAATACTCCATGTCAAAATAAAGGCACCAAACAGAAAAGGAGTATGCAGGATGAACTTTAGAGAAATTAAAGAAGAATTTCCTATATTAAATCAGCATGTCAATGGCTATCCCATAGTTTATTTAGATAGTTCAGCAACCTCCCAAAAACCAAGAGTCGTCATCGAAGCAATTGACTCTTATTATAATAATTTCAATTCCAATGTACATAGAGGTGTACATACATTAGGTACGAGAGCAACGGATGCTTATGAAGGAGCACGAGAGAAGGTTAAGAACTTTATCAATGCAAAAGAAACTGCAGAAATTGTGTTTACTAGAGGGACGACCACATCATTAAACATGATTGCCCAGTGTTACGTTATGGAGTTTCTAAAAGAGGGAGATGAAATCCTAATCACACAAATGGAGCATCACAGCAACCTTATACCTTGGCAGCAGGCAGCTAAGAAAATTGGTGCAGTACTTAAATATATTCCTTTATCACCAAATGGAACTGTTGATCTTATAGATGTTAAAAAATCGATTAATTCAAAGACAAAATTTGTCGCTATTACCCATGTTTCGAATGTACTTGGGACAATTAATCCAGTAAAGGAAATCGCAAAAGTAGCTCATCAACACGGGGCAGTTATTTGTGTTGATGCTGCCCAAAGTGCTCCTCACCTCAAGTTAGATGTTCAAGATTTGGATTGTGATTTTATGGCGATTTCCGGTCATAAAATGGCAGGGCCAACCGGTATAGGAATTCTTTATGGGAAAAAGGACCTCCTTAATAAGATGACTCCCTATGAATTTGGTGGAGAAATGATTGATTTTGTAGACTTATATGATTCGACATGGAAAGAGTTGCCGTGGAAGCTCGAAGGCGGAACCCCCATCATCGCAGGAGCAATAGGTCTTGGTGCAGCTATTGATTTCTTGGAGCAAATTGGACTTGATACGATTCGCCTCCATGAAGAAAAGCTAGTAAACTATGCCTTTCAACAACTATCAGCTATAGAGGGAATTTCAATATACGGTCCGAAACAACCTGAACAAAGAAGCGGACTCATTACATTTAATGTAAACGATGTTCACCCCCATGATTTGGCGACTATTTTAGATTCTGATGGTATTGCCATTCGTGCAGGCCACCACTGTTGCCAGCCGTTAATGAAATGGCTGAATGTTTCCGCAACAGCCAGAGCTAGTTTTTATTTATACAATTCAGAAGAAGACATTGACTCTCTAGTTAAGGGAATTAAAAAGGCAAAAGCGTATTTTGAAACCGTCTTAACCTGATAATTTAATACAATAATTTTCAAAGGAGTAATCGAATTGATACAGACCAATGAACGAACTTACAATTTTAACGCAGGTCCTTCCGCGCTGCCTCAGCCAGTATTAGAAAGGGCACAGCAGGAACTTTTAAATTTTCAAGATACTGGGATGTCCATTATGGAACATAGCCATCGAGGCGCAGTTTACGAAGAAGTCCACAACAAAGCGATTACCCGTTTAAAGGATTTATTATCCATACCGGATGATTATGAAATTCTATTTCTGCAGGGCGGCGGAAGTCTCCAATTTTCCATGATTCCAATGAATTTTTTGCAGAATGGAAAAAAAGCAGGATATGTCTTAACTGGTGCATGGTCAGAAAAGGCGTTTTCAGAGGCAAAATTATTCGGGGATGCTTTTGAAGCGGCTAGTACAAAAGGCTCTAACTATCGACATATACCTAAAAACGAAGAATTGATCTATGATTCTAGTGACACGTACTTACATTTAACATCCAATAATACGATATTCGGAACTCAATGGAGAGAATACCCCGATACAGGTTCTGTTCCCTTAATTGCCGACATGTCTAGTGATATCCTTTCTATTCCTTTTGATATTAATAAGTTTGGTCTCATTTACGCTGGGGCTCAAAAAAATCTAGGACCTTCCGGAGTAACGGTTGTGATCATTCGTAAAGATTTACTTGAAAAAGCGAATTCAAACATTCCGACGATGATGAAATATAGCATTCATGCGAAAAATAACTCCTTGTATCATACTCCTCCTACCTTTGGGATTTATATGCTTGGGGAGGTTCTCCGCTGGATTCAGGATATTGGTGGCCTTAAAGAAATTACAAAGCGTAATGAAGAAAAAGCAAAACTAATTTACGACGCAATTGATGAGAGCAAAGGTTTTTATATTGGTCATGCTGAACCAGCTAGTCGATCATTGATGAATATTACTTTTAGATTAAGAAATGAGGACTTAGAAAAGAAGTTTTTAACAGAGGCATGTAAAGAAGGCTTTGTCGGCTTGAACGGCCACCGCTCAGTCGGAGGGTGCCGAGCATCCACTTATAATGCAGTCCCATATGAGAATTGCAAAGCGCTTAGCGAATTTATGTATCACTTTAAAAATTTAAATGAATAGTTTTTCATTTTTATATAATCATTTATATACTTAGAAAAATATCAAAAGTCGACATAGTAGTTAACTAATGTCGACTTTTTTCATAGACTCACAAAGATATTATATTTTAATGCTAAATTCTTCTGTTTCGATCGTACTGGTAACATTCTATTATCATTGACCCCATTCTCTCGTGTTCAGGTACGATAATCTTCTCAATGCCCACTTCTTTTATAGGTTCTGCCGTTACTTTTTCAAACCTCTTTTCTTCATTATATTTTTTTATCTCTAACCTTCATCAAACATTAATTGGATGGTATTAAAAGCTCCAAATTGGAGGGTTAAATAATTTCGAAATCTTTTATTATTAAAAGGATAACTTTTTATTTTATTCCTCATAGATAAGTGTAAATCTTAACTGATATTTTGCCACTAATATTTTTTTAAAAAAGGGGGATCTAGTGTGAATAATTCTCAAGGAAAAATTGAATGGAGAAAGAAAAATCTCTTTCCAATAAAGGATTTAAATCATAAAAATATTTCTGCTGGGATGATTGCGGGGTTATTCGTTATATCAGGGCCAACAGCACTCATATTAGAAGCCGCATCTAATGGAAACTTTACTGCTGAACAGACAATATTCTGGATTTTTTCTGTTTATGTATTTGGAGGCTTGTTTGGGATTATTCTCCCTTTACAATATAGAATCCCTATCGTTGGTGGTCATTCCTTAACAGGTGTCGCCTTTCTTGCCACCATGACCGACAAGTTTACTTTCAATGAACTCATTGGGGCCTACATCTTTTCAAGTTTGATACTTTTAATTATTGGTTCGCTAGGGATTTTTTCAAAATTAATGAAGTTAGTTCCTAAGGAAATCATTGCAGCTATGTTATCCGGAATGATTGTAAAGTATATGGTGAACTTTATTCTTTCTATCACCGAGCTTTTAATTGTAGGAATATTATCGTTAATCACTTTTTTTATTTGTAGCAGATGGAAGACCAAAATTCCACCTGTGCTTGCGGCAATTACTATTGGCACAATTGTACTTATCCTAACTTACCCATTACATAATGTTGATGGGTTGGCTTTGGGCCAACTTTTTCCGCAAATACAGCGGCCAGACATAAATACAGTTAGTTTCCTTTCTGTATCGATTCCACTTGCATTACTTATTTTAAGCAATGATGCAGCGGTTGCCATTGGCGCATTAGAACAAAATCATTATAAAACACCTGTAAATCGGATTATTTCTTTAAGTGGGATCTTTTCATTCTTCTCCTCTTTCTTTGGGGGACAATCCGCTAATATTGCCGGTATGGCTACTGTCATTTGTTCTGATGAAGAAGCTGGACCGAAGAATAAACGATACATGGGTGCAGTTGTTACTGGTTTTATCCTTTTATCTTACGGTTTATTTTCTTGGAAACTCGTTCCTCTCATTATTGCTTTACCCAAGGAATTTATATCAATCATTGCTGGATTTTCTCTCATTAACGTTTTCAGTAATAGCGTGCATCAAAGTTTCTCAAGGCCATCTATCAAAATAAGCGCAACCTTTGCATTTATTATCGCATTATCAAACATTACCATATTAAATATAAGCTCACCCGTTTGGTCCTTATTTGTTGGAACATGTATTGCTCGTTTTATCGAAACAGATGTAAAAAAGAAGGTTGAAGAAAAAGAAAAAAGTGCAGTTCAATAAGATAGATTAATATATATTTTTATATAGGATACGAAAAAAGAGATGCCATAACCCCTAATAAGGCGGTTACGGCATTTTTTAAATGATAATTATTGATGTATGTTTTCTTAGTGAATATAATATCCCATTTTTATACGGTAACATGTTCTTTTGGTACTTGTTCGTCCAAGCTGTCCATCGGCCCAAAAAATTCAAAATGGATTCGTTCATGACTTACTCCAAGTTCCTTTAATGAACGGTTGATTTCTTTCATAAAAGGTACTGGACCGCAAAAATAAAAGTCTGTATTTTTTACAGGTACACTTTTTTCAAGCCAATCCTGTGTGACATATCCTTCCACATCAAATCGATGGTTACTTCGATCGTCATCAGTTGGAGAATTGTAAAACACAAACGATGTTACATTTTCAAGTGCAGACAAAGCTTCTACTTCTTCCCTTAATGCATGTAAATTGCCATTTTGAGCTGCATGGATAAAGGTAACTTTCCGATCTGGCTGGACTTCAACAACAGTTTTTAACATACTAATCATCGGTGTTAAACCAACACCTCCACTTATTAAGACAACAGGAGAATTACGGTCGGTATCCAAAACAAAGTCTCCAGCAGGAGCGCTTATCTTTACAATGTCCCCTTCTTTAACCTTATCATGAAGATAGTTAGAAACAATTCCATCAGGATTAGATGTACTCGCTTCTCGTTTTACACTAATACGGTAATAATCTTTTCCAGGAGCATCAGATAAACTGTATTGACGGATATGCGTAAATTCTTCTTCGTCCATTTCCACTTTAATGCTGATATACTGGCCAGGGAGAAAAGATGATATCTCTTTTTTATCCTCTGGTTTTAGGTAGAAGGAAGTTATCACTTCACTTTCTTTTACTTTCCGATCGACAACAAAATTGCGGAAACCATCCCACCCGCCATCCTGGCTGGATGCTTCTTCATACAACTCAGCTTCTACATTTATAAACGCATCAGCAATTACACCATATGCCTTTTCCCATGCATCCATAATTTCATCCGTAGCTGCTTCTCCTAAAACATCCTTAATAGCTAATAAAAGATGCTTTCCGACAATTGGATAATGTTCTGGCTTGACACCTAGACTTCTATGTTTATTTCCAATTTGCTTTACCACTGGAAGAATAGCTCCAAGATTATCAATATACATTGCTGCCGCATAGACTGCACTAGCAAGCGCCTTTTGTTGTCTGTTTTGTTTTTGGTTTGTATGGTTAAAAATATTCAATAATTCAGGGTGATTCCCAAACATCAATTCATAAAAACGTGTAGTAATAGCCTCGCCATGCTTTTCTAATACAGGTACTGTAGATTTAATAATGTCAATTGTCTTTTGTTCTAGCAAAATATAACACCCCTTATGTATTTATCATTATTTCCACAGTGTTTATACTATTATATAAATCACTAGCACTAAGTGATTTATATCACACTTCATTAAATAATGTTTAATTTATCCAATTCAAATTTAATTAGATTAAGAATGTTTTTAAATAATAGGCTTTGTTAAATTTGTCTGTTGATTTCCGCTCCAGGTGCTCGCTTTCCGCGGGGGAGTCCGGGAGCCTGTCTAGCCGCAGCGGCTAGGGGCTCGGGGTCATAAGCCAATCCGTCAAGAAGGTCAAAGAACGACCTTCATGCCGGCTCGTCTTATGCCTGTCGCCCCTGGGCAAGCCGCTTCCGCTTTTCCTTCTCCTCGGCGCCATGGCGCCTGTGGGGTCTCCCGTGACACCTTCTCCCGCAGGAGTCTCGCACCTTCCGCTCCAATCAACAGAATGCTCAAAATCACCATTGTTCTTTAACACAGCCAAATAATAAATTCGCAATCAAGACAAAAATACTTATTCCTATTTTCTATAATATAAGAAGAGAATTTTCTCAAAAACTTGTTTAGCCGTATAAAAATGCCCACCACCCAATGGATGGTAGGCATAAATATTATTTGGAATATACGTCATTCTAAATCGAATTGTCTTCACAAAACAGGATAATGTTTGTTTCCAGTCTAACAACTATGTTTTTTTAAACCTGCGCGTCGCCAATAGGATCCGAAATCCTCACCGGATTGCCGTTCTTGAACAAAGGATTCCAGTATTGGGCGAACTGTCTGTACCAATTGATCAAACGGAACTAATTCCCGAAACCGCTCGTTTAAAGCTGTACCGAGTGAACTACCTCCCAAAAACAAATCATATTTTCCCGGTGCCCGCCCAACTAAAGCAATATTAGCATTATACGGACGTGCACAGCCATTTGAACATCCTGTCATCCGAATAGTAATTTCTTCATTCGAAAGATTCAACTCATCGAACAGTTGCTCAAATTGCGGAACCAGATCCGGCAATGCTCTTTCCGACTCAGCAAGTGCAAGCCCGCACGTCGGAAATGCGACACAAGCCATGGTATTCTGTCTTACATTCGACAATTTATCTGGTAGCGGAACGCCAGCAGAACTCAACTGTTCTTCAATAATTGGACGAAGCTCGTCTGCAATTCCACTAAGAATAACATTTTGTTGTGATGTAAAGCGGACTGTTAGTTGGAAATCCTTTATAATATCCCGGAGCGCTGTTTTTAGCAGCATAGTTTCAGTATCCTTAATACGACCGTATGGAATAAATAATCCTAGGTAGCTTATCCCATCACGCTCTCTATGCCATCCAAGATGGTCATGTCCATTGTTCCATTCAAGGTGCTTTGGCGGTTCAAGCTTCCGTCCAATTCGTGTTTCAAGTTCTTCCCGGAACCAATCAAGCCCGCGTCTATCAATCAAATATTTCATCCTAGCAAAGCGTCGGTTGGCACGATCGCCAAAGTCCCGTTCAATACTGACAATTGCCACGCATGTATTCAGTATCGTATCAATCGCTTCACTTCTAGCCACATAACACAGTGGGCTTGCAAGTCTTGGATATGTATCCTGGTCAACGGCCAGTCGTCCCATTCCACCGCCGACCAGCACGGTATAACCTTGAATATGACCATCAACTATATGCGCGACAAGACCAAGGTCGTTATCGTACACATCAAGGCAGTTATCTCCTTCCGGTACGATTGCGACTTTAAATTTCCGAGGAAGATAAGTATCCCCATACAAAGGCTCTTCAGTTTGGCCATCTTCTAATTGAATTGGTTTACCATCTAACCAGATTTCATGATAAGCATTTGACTTTGCACTCAACTGTTCAGCAATCGCATTGACATCATGGTTCATTTCATCGCGGTAAGGTTCGTCTCCTGGTGCTGCACAACAAATCGTATTGCGTCCAGAATCCCCACAAGCACCAAGCGTTGTAACTAATGCTTCATTCAATGTACTGATTGTTGTCTTCAGATCCCCTTTGAGAATACCATGAAGCTGTATCGTTTGCCGTGTGGTAATACGCATGTTTTTATAATCCGTGTACTCGTCAGCAAGTCGATCAAACACCAAATATTGACTTGGTGATAATACTCCTCCTGGAATACGGGCACGAATCATCATACTATAATGCGGCTCTTTTCCATCTTTTTTCAACTGTTTCCGCAAATCACGGTCGTCTTGCTGATAGACCCCATGAAATTTTAGGACTTGAATATTATCCTCTGAAAATTTTGGCTGGTCATCCTTAAGGGCTTCTTTAATTGTCCCCCTTAGCTGGCGGCTTTTCCGCTTGATTATCTCTATTTTCGATACTTTTTCCATATCTGTGATTTTCACAGAACCCACCCCTTTGTTGAATTCCGATTTGATTATAATGATAATTGAAAGCGAATTAATTTTAACCATCCAAATAAAAGGTAATAAACCCATCCACTTCAGTTGACCCTTGGGTGACATGGTTTATTATTTTTCCGAAAATAAAATAGGGGTGTCCCAAAAGTATGTGAACTTTTAGGGACACCCCATTGTGCATGGTTCCATTAACTATCCATTCAACGACCTTTCAGATCGTTCTCTCAATGAATAAAACCTTGTCAGAGCTTCAATTATTTCCAAGTTAGAAATTATGCTTTATCAACTAGCATGTTCATTAATTTGTTCTAATTGTTTTTCAGGATACCATAGGCTTACAACAATACCTACGATAAGGCAAATAAAGAATGTAGAAGCTTTTGCTGATACAATGGCTTCTAATGGTGAAATGGACCATAGAATGGCACTTAAGAAACCTGTAATGATAGTTGCTACAACTCCTGTACCAGATGTTTTTTTCCAAAAGAAAATCATTAGTATGATAACAGAGAATGTATTTCCAACCCCTGCCCAAGCAAAACTAACCATGCTATAAATAATGGATCCTGATGCTAATGAAACCACAATACCAACCAATCCACTAATAATAACCATGAAACGGGATAATTTCACTAGAGCTGTACTCTTAATAGTGATTCCCATTGCTTTATGAATGATATCTTCACTTACGGATGTTGTAATAACAAGTAATTGAGAAGAAGCTGTTGACATAATAGCAGCTAAAATTCCCGCAATGATGATTCCAGCAACCCATGGTGGCAGTAAATCAAATACCATATGTGGCAAAATCATTTCAGAGTCCTCTATCGTCCCTTGTTTATAGATAGCAGAAGCAAAGATAGCTGATAAAAACGCACCCACATATACAATTAATGTCCAAACAATAGCAACCGTTTGACCTATTTTAAGTTCTTTTTCATCCCGTAAAGCCATAAATCTTGAACTTAGCTGCGGCTGTCCACCTAACCAACCGAAGAACCACGACAGGTTCGTAAATAACATTGCTCCGAGTGCAAGTCCTGATAATCCGCCAATCCAACTATCTGCACCATTTCCCATTGAGCTTAAAGCAGAAGGAATAGCTATATCATTTTGCTGAATTTCAGCAAATCCAGCTATTGGAACGATGATAAACGCAAGAAGCATTAAGAAACTTTGAATAGTATCTGTCCATACTACTGACATAAAGCCACCCATACAAGAGTAAGCAATAATAATAAGTGAAATTATAACTGTTCCTACGGTAATATTTAATCCAGAAAACGAATATAAAGTTTTACCCACTCCGGAAAATTGAGCAGCTAGATAACAGGTGAAAAAAATTACCATAATGATCGATGATAACCAGCGAATCACATTACTATGATTGGGAAATTTCACGGCTATATAGTCAGTTAAGGTATACACATTATATTTTTTTGTTTCTTTCATAAATTTTTTCGCTAATACAAGCCATGAAAAAAGAATTCCTAGAAACATTCCGGATAATATCCAAATTCCTGATAGTCCTGTCACATAAATAAAGCCCACTGCTCCTAGGAACATATATGCCGATTCGCCTGTAGCTCTTTCGGAAAAAGCTAGAGCCCAACCAGGTAATTTATTGCCACCTAAAAAATAATCAGCGTGGTCTAATTTTTTTCTACTAAAGTACACACCAACGAATAACATCATTAAGATGTAAACAATAATTTCAGCAAAAACAATAGTTGAACTTGAAAAATTCATTTTTAATCTCCTTTTAATTCAAATTAAACAAATATTAATAGTAGGAATTAAAAAAACATGATGACATTTAAGGCGTATTTTAGCCATTTATTTCAAAAAATTCCGGAGTCTACTTTTTCGGATTAAAATCATTCGATGTTAAGTTCTTTATTCTATTACACTTTATTTAACATCTAACTTTAAAATACTTCGATATAAGACATTAGCTGCTTTTTCAATATCTTGCTCTGATGAAAATTCCTTTGGATTATGACTGATTCCATCCTTTGATCTGACAAAAATCATCCCTATCGGGAATCGGTCTTTAAACTGCATCCCATCATGTCCTGCACCGCTCGGTAATGACACAACCGGTTCACCTATTTCCTTAATACTATCGCAGATCACTTCTTGAATATTTTCATCACAGCGAACAGGTTCCACTCGCTGTAATTCCGAAACCTTTAAATCAAGTCTTCTTTCAATAGCTATCTTATCAGCAAATTGCCTAATCCTTTGTTCAACTTCATCTCGGGTGTCCTTATCAATATCTCGAATATCCATCGTCCATGTCACTTCACCAGGGATAACGTTTACTCCATTTGGTTTTACTGACAGTTTACCGACCGTAGCGACAGCAGTCGGAAATTCCTTGGCTATTTTTTCGGCCTCAGCAATGATTAAACTTGCACCCACTAAAGCATCCTGACGTTGATTCATCGGCGTTGCACCCGCATGCTCAGATAAACCTGTTAATGTAAACTGAAACCATACAGGCCCTGCAATCCCTGTGACATTGCCTACTGAAGCATCATGATTTTCAAGAACTTTACCTTGTTCAATATGAACTTCTAAATAGCATTTTACGTTTTCTATTTTTGCACTTTGGAATTGATCTCTATCAAATCCATATTGTTCCATAGCCTGTTCGATCGAAATTCCTTGCTGATCAACTCTTTTTAAATCGTCATTAGTTAATGTACCTGCCACTGCTCGACTTCCAATCATACCAAAACCAAAACGAGTTCCTTCTTCATCTTTAAAAGCAATCACTTTCAATGGATGTTTCAGTCGGATATCTTTCTCGTTTAATGAATGGATGACTTCAATCGCTGTTAAAACTCCTAAACTACCATCATATTTTCCGCCGTTTGGTACTGTATCAATATGTGACCCCAGTAAAACAACTGGTAAATCATCTTCACCTTCTAGACTTCCAATCAAATTTCCGACTGCATCATATTCAACCGTAAGACCTGCAGCCACCATATATTGTTTCACTTGTTCACTAGCGAGTCTCTCTTCATTCGTATAAGAAAAACGATTCACCCCACCCTCTTTTGTTTTTCCTATAGTAGATAAATCATGTAAATGACTAGTCAATCGATGGATGTTAATCATTTTGTATCTCTTCATCCTTTAACTGAAAACGGAAATGGCATTGACCGTGTTTCAAAAGTAATTGATCATGCACAACATTAAATTTATCGTTATACCCATGTGCAATCGCGTCATCAATGATCGTACAATAAACAAGTCCGTATTCATGCATATTATCATCCGCCCATTGTTGGCCTAGCGGACAGACCGTAAAAGTTTGTTCAATCTCACATGGTGTATAATTCTCTTCGATCGTAAATAATTCACTTCTACCCATATCATAGTTTGGCAAATAATTTTCAATTGTATTATTTTGTCCATTTACTCTGGCTCTTTGGGCAATCCCATAACCACGCGTTTTTCCAAACTCCCATATTCCATCTTGTATCGTTTTTTCCCCTTCATCGCCATACGTATCAACAATCACTTTTGTTATTTGCGAAAATAATTTAGCAAACAAAGAAAAAGGATTAAGATTCTCATACTCATTTTTGCTGTTATGATCTTTAGGGATATAATCAAATAAAGTATGATTATCCCCTTCAATTATTGCTTTAATAGCTATATCTTCCGCATCCTTATAACCAAAGTTTTTAATTCCTTGTTGGAGTAAAACTTTGCCTTTTTCCCCGTATTTTGCAACAACCTTTTTTTCAATCGAAGTAAAAAGTTTGGTTGTCATGACTTCCATGGAATATGGTGCAATATTATGATGTAATGTACTCAATGATCCCTCGCTCCTTTTTATTTTTTCAAACAGTTTTTGTTTGAAGTTATTAATACTCATAAAACCTATTAACTTACTTGCAATTAATTGATTCTTATTATAAATATTTCTTCATATAAATCAAATGAATATTTATAATGTAATATATGAAAATATTTAATAGTTGGGGTGACAATGAATGACACTTGTCAGATATGATATTTTTAGAACTGTTGTGGAAACAGGTAGCTTATCAAAAGCAGCGGAAGTAGTTGGATTAACGCAATCAGCTGTCAGTCATGCCATCTCAGGTCTTGAGTCTGATTTCGGATTTTCATTACTCACAAGAGGACGCTCAGGTATTCAATTAACCAGTAATGGTGAAAAAGTGCTGCTTTATATGAGAGAAATATTAAAATGGAACGAACAAATGATGCAGGAAGTTGCTAAAATACATGGACTAGAAATTGGGGTGGTGCGTATTGGTACATTTCCAAGCGTATCGATCCAATGGATACCCCAAATTATTAAGCAATTTAATCAATATTTCCCAGACATCGAAATTAAGCTTTATGAAGGGGATTACGATGAAATTGATCGTTGGATCACAGATGGAACCGTAGATTTTGGTTTTATGTCATTACCAGTATCAAAAGCATACGAAGTAATCCCGCTAAAACAAGATCGACTTTTGTGTATTTTACCTGACGACCATCCTCTAGCACAGCAAGAAAAGATTTATTTAAATCAACTGAATGATGAACCATTTATAATGCCTAAATCAAGTATTGATAAGGATGTACGCAGAATTCTAAAAGAGCATAAAATCAAACCAATGGTCAAATATGAAATCTCTGAGGATCAAGCAATTATTTCTATGGTTCAAAATGGTCTAGGTGTCAGCGTCCTCCCTGAATTGATCCTATATCGTATTCCTTTTGGTCTAAAGATCATTCCTTTGGAGAAAGATTTTTACCGTACTATCGGTATTGCTGTCACCTCCATACGGCACATGTCACCAGGGGCACAAAAATTAATCAGTTTTATTCAAGATTGGTTAAAGTAAAAGGTGAATCTTTAATCAAAAATGGGTACCCGAAAAAACTATACTTTTGGGTACCCTTTTGCAGCTTTTATACATAACCCCATATCATACAGAGTAATGTTCCGAACACAGTTACAAGAGCGATGAACAAAGCGTAATAAATGTTTGTATTAGATTCGATTTCAGATAAAAAATAGAATATGATAATACGTTTAGTTAAAAAATACGATTAAAAGTTTAATATCCAGCCACAGAAAAAATTTGATTCAGAGGATTTGAGTTTTTTTGTAAAATTGGATGGTTCAAAAAGAACGGAAATGGATGATTTAAAAAAAGAGAAATCTTTTATTATTGAATTAGGTGATATTAATAACAAAATTTCATGGCGAATAATGAAATCCAATATAGAATATAGATCAGATTCACAATTTGTATCTTAAAAAACATGGATTCCTTTTTACTCAATTTGTCTTTTAATAATGGACGAACTTTTTGCAAGGAGATAGAAAAATGACAAATGCCACTGAAACTTTAGAGGGTTGGTACTGTCTGAATGACTTTCGTAAAGTAAATTGGGGAAGTTGGGCGAAGTTAACCAGCCAAAAACAACAAGAAATAATTGATGAGATTTTAGAATTACTAAATCAATGGATCTCTCAAGAGGATAAAGATAAAGGTAGTTTTGGTCTCTTTCAAATTTTAGGACATAAAGCAGATATCATGTTAATGTTTTTAAGACCAACCTTACAGGAATTAATTGAATTGGAAACAGCTTTTAATAAGACAAAGTTTGCTGAATATACAAGCCAAACAAATTCCTATGTATCGGTTGTGGAGCTAAGTAATTACCTCCCCAAGGGAGAAGATCCTTATAGTAAACCAGAAATCAGGGCACGTTTGTATCCGGAAATTCCTAAATCAGAATATATTTGTTTTTATCCAATGAACAAGCTCCGAAGTGGTGTGGACAACTGGTATATGCTTTCACAAGAGGAACGCACTCAAATGATGAAGAGTCATAGTTTGATTGGTAGAAAATTTGCCGGAAAGGTGAAGCAAATTATTTTAGGGTCAATTGGATTGGATGATTATGAATGGGGTGTAGTACTATTTGCAAATAATCCTGTTCATTTTAAAAAACTAATCTACGAAATGCGCTTTGATGAAGTGAGTGCTAGATACGGAGAGTTTGGCTCCTTTTATGTAGGAAGCAATATAACGAATGACCACATTAAACATTTAATGAAAATACCTAAAGGTGGGCATAAAAATGAACTATAAAAAATTGATTGATCATACTTTACTTCATCCCAATACGAAAGAAGCAGAAATTGTAAAATTATGTGAAGAGGCGAAGCAATTCGGATTTGCTTCCGTTTGTGTCAGTCCTGCATGGGTAAAACTAGCCGCTAAACTTCTACATGACTCAGATGTAAATGTATGTACGGTAATCGGTTTTCCGTTAGGTGCTAATACTCCAGCTACAAAAGCATTTGAAACCAAGGAAGCAATCGCAAATGGTGCTGTAGAAGTTGATACAGTAATAAATATAGGTGCTTTGAAAGATAAAAATTATGAGCTAGTCGAACAAGATATACGCGCAGTGGTAGAGGCTGCAAAAGGAAAGGCTTTAGTAAAAGTCATTATTGAAGCTTGCTTATTAACGGATGAAGAGAAAGTCTGGGCTTGTGAGTTATCTGTCAAAGCCGGTGCAGACTATGTCAAGACTTCTACAGGTTTTTCTTTGTATGGAGCAACCATAGAGGATGTAACCATAATGAGAAAAGCTGTTGGATCAGCTGTTGGAGTAAAGGCCTCTGGTGGTGTGCGTAATATTAATGATATTCAGGCAATGATTGAGGCAGGGGCTACTAGAATAGGCACAAGTTCAGCTGTTAAAATATTTTCTTAGTTAGAACAGCATACAGTGATAGATCAGATGCCTATTACCCAAAAGAATTTATTAAGGCTATCGGAGAGAGAACTATTTGTATCAACAAAAAAACAAAGGGAATTTGGACGCTTAAGAGGATATATATATAATAGAAGAAACTGAAAAATATTGCATGACTTCTACTTTTATTGTATGGTGTCATCTAGTAGCATTAACCTCCATAAGAGAGAGTTCTAACACCTACCCTAAGGATAGTGACTCTTTCAGAAGAATAAGAGAATCCTAATTCTTAGCTCACCTTACTCCGACCGTTCAACACCTTGAAAAACTAAGAAAAAAATGGTGTCCCAAATGAATAATTTCTGGGACACCATTTTTTGTACTTAAAGTGAAACTTCTAGGCTGACCCCTAGAAGTCGTTGATTAACAACCTTTTGTGTCAGCCTTTTCTTGCTTTATTTTTAAACTCTTCAAAAAAGCCCTCATTCTTTTCATCGCTTCATTTAGATTATCCATCGAGGAGGCATAGGAACAACGTATATGTCCTTCACCACTTTCACCGAAGGCATTCCCCGGAACAACTGCAACCCTTTGGTTAATTAACAGCTGCTCTGCAAACTCCTCCGATGAAAGCCCAGTGCTACGAATGGATGGGAAAACATAGAATGCTCCTCCAGGCATATGACAATCCAAGCCCATTTCATTGAGATGACTAACCACAAGATTGCGTCGCTGGCGATAACTCTTTCTCATCTCCATTACATGTTTTTCACCATTTTTTAGACCTTCTATCGCTCCATATTGAGTCATCGAGGGAACAGAAACAAGCGTATTTTGCATAACTCTTAATATAGCCTGTGTGATGGATTCTGGAGCACAAATATATCCTAATCTCCAGCCAGTCATAGCATATCCCTTTGAAAATCCCGAAACAATAATCGTTCGTTCTCTCATTTCTCGAATGGAAGCTATCGAACAAAATGATTCATCGTAGGATAATTCGGCATATATTTCATCTGTGATTACAAGTAGATCATACTCCTTAATGATCTCGGCTATCGCCTCTAACTCCACTTTAGAAAAAAGACTTCCGGTCGGATTATTGGGAGAACAAATAAGTATCGCTTTAGTCTTTTTGGTAATGGCTCGTCTTATTTGTTCTGGCCGAGGCTTAAATTCCGTATCAATAGATGTTTGGACTACGATTGGTTTGCCTCCTGCCAAGGTAATTAAAGGAGCATAAGCAACATAGCTAGGTTCGATCATGATGACTTCTTCACCTGGATTTAAAACAGTTCTTAGTGACACATCTAAAGCCTGGCTTCCACCAACTGTCACAAGAATATCTGTATACGGTGAATAGGTGACTTGAAAACGATTTTTCATATAATTAGAAATTTCTTTCCTTAATTCAAGAAGCCCTTCTGGTTCCGTATAAGATGTATATCCACGTTCAATTGACTGAATCGAAGCATGACAAATCGACCAAGGTGTAACAAAGTCCGGTTCCCCCACCCCCAATGAGATAACTCCGTCCATATTATTAGCTAAGTCAAAGAATTTTCTTATTCCAGAAGGCTTTATTTGGTTAACTAATGATGATAACCGTGTCTTCATTATTACAACACCACCATTCTTTATAACCAGCCATAGTATAATGACCCCTTTTATTGCTACTTTTACTTAATAGCATGGTGTTCTTTAATGACACGCAAGTGTTTTAGTTCAGGATCCTCTGCCCCCTGAACAGGAAGCCCCGCGTCAATATTTTCCTTAATATAGATGAGATTTTCTACTGTAACAACCTCACCTGGGATAAAAATTGGAATGCCTGGAGGATAAACCATAACAAATTCTGCAATGATTCTACCAACCGATTGTTCAATTGGAACCATTTCTGTATCTGCATAAAATGCATCCCGTGGAGGAAGTGCAAGCGTCGGGATTTCTGGCAAAATAACGAATGGACTTCGTTTTGAACTTGCCGTGTATCTGTACTCAAGAGACAACTCTTTCAGTGCCTCTACAAGTAAAAATAAGTCCTCTTTAGCGTCACCAGGTGTGACAATACAAAGAATGTTATATAGGTCGGATAGTTCAACTTCAATATTGTATTTATCACGAAGCCATACCTCTACGTCATGTCCAGAAATCCCCAATTCTCTAACAGAGATTAGTAGTTTTGTTGGATCAAAAGAAACTGCAGCATTAGAATGTAAAACTTCCTTACCCATACAATATAAACCTTCAATTTGATTAATTTCATAACGTGTTTTCTCTGCCCGACGAATACAATCTTCAAGTAAAGCTTGTCCCTCAGTTGCCAGAGATTTTCTGGCTACATCCAATGAGGCAAGCAATAAATAAGAGGTGGAAGTTGTTGTCAACATACTTAATATTGTTTGTACTTTTTTATGAGAGATGAGATTTCCACGTAAATTTAAGATTGAACTTTGAGTAAGGGAACCACCAAGTTTATGAACGCTTGTTGCTGCCATATCAGCACCTGCCTTCATTGCCGACATCGGTAATTCATGATGAAAATGGATGTGGGCACCGTGAGCCTCGTCAACGAGCACTGGGATATTTCTAGAATGGGCAATGTCTACAATTCTTTTCAAATCTCCTGAAACTCCAAAGTATGTTGGATTTATTACAAGTACAGCTTTCGAATCAGGATGCTGTTTTAATGCCCTTTCAACTGAATCAGGCGTAATACCATGAGAAATGCCCAGTTTAGGGTCAACTTCCGGATGCACAAAAACAGGTATAGCCCCTGATAATACAATTCCGCTCATAATCGATTTATGAACATTGCGGGGCACAATAATTTTGTCTCCAGGATTACAAACCGACATAACCATAGTCATAATTGCTCCGCTTGTCCCCTGTACTGAAAAAAAGGTATAATCTGCTCCGAATGCTTTCGCCGCAAGATCTTGTGCTTCTTTTATTACTCCTTTTGGCAAATGTAAATCATCTAACGGACTAATATTAATTAAATCAATTGATAGTGCATTTTCTCCAATAAACTCTCTAAAATCAGGATCCATTCCTTTTCCTTTCTTATGTCCAGGAATATGAAATTGAATAGGATCTTTTTTTGCATGCTCTTTAAGCGCAGTAAATAATGGAGTATCAAATTGTGTTCTAATCTGTTTTTTTTCTAAATCTAAATCTAATTCTATTTCTCTTTCCAATATAGCCGTTCCAGAAAACATTCTTTTATTCTCCTTTCTCTTCTAAGTCCTTTGCCCCTTTGTAGATAAGGTCGAACAGTTCTTCCAAATCCTTTTCTTCCACACTGGAGAAGGCAATTCTTAGATCCATATTATTAATAGCGATGGTCCCTACCCCATAATGGTCTAGTAAATGCAGTCTAAGCTTTTCTGCATTGAGTTTTATTAACCTTAGACACATAAAATAACCTGAATTAAAGGGGTAATAAGTCCAATATTTGTTTTTATATTTTTCTTTCTCTAGTATTTCTTTTACTTTTTTAGCCCTTCGTTCTAATATCTTGAACTTTTCCTGCTTTTCTTCTTCAAACCATTTTGATTGTAAAGAATCCAACGTTATTGTCTGTGAAAGATGCGAAGAACTAGAGATTGTTCCTCTAATAATCCCTTTTGTTTTCCCCTCCAACGCTGCTAAAACAGCTTCACTCTCAGCCGCATAGGTGAGGAATCCTACACGAAATCCCCATACATAATTCTCTTTCGTCGCTCCATCTATTTTTATAGGTAATATTTTGGGATGTAATCCAGCTAGTCTTCCAAACAATGATTCTTTTATCGAATCTTCATAAAATAACCCAAAATAAGCATCATCTAATAGCACGACCAATTTAATGTCCGCTAAAGCTGCTTCATATAAAACCGAAATAATCCTTTCAGCTTCCTCAATATGAGGAGTATAACCAGTAGGGTTATTTGGGAAATTCAGCAAGACGATGGCTTTCCCGGATAATGATTGTTTCAATAAACATTCTCTAAAAGAGGAAATATTAAATTGTTGCTTTTCATCGAATAATGGAAAGGTAACCAAGTTCCCACCACGTCTAACATGAAAAATAGAATGATAGTTTCCCCAATATTTATCAGGAACGATGATGGTATCGTAAGGATCCACAAATAAATCCGCAGCTATACTAAGTCCATGTGTAAGAGCATTCGTTACAATAGGCAATCCAATACTTTTATTTTGTAATGATGGATTTTCCCTCAATAATTTTTCTTTCCATGCCTCACGCAAACTCTTTTTTCCCTCAGGCGCTGCATATGGATAAATATCCTTAGGGGAATATCCTACAAGCTTATCCTGTATATGTTTAAAGTGCATTGGTTGAGAATTCTCAGTAGCAATACCGATTGTTGCATTAAATCGATAAGCTTTTTTGCTAGCCTCCGCACTCTGACTGAGTATACCTTTTGGATAGAATACATTTTTTCCAAGATTAGAAAGCATATTATATATATATGGATTTTCATTTTTTATGGTATCATTCAGTTGTTTCGCCAAAACATTCAATGCCCTATCTCCTTCATTTATCATTTAGAATAGAGGTTAATTGTTGAATCAAAATAGAATTTTCTTCTGATGTTCCTACAGAAATGCGGATATACTCAGGCATTCCCCATGTATTTCCATAGCGAACAATAATTCCTTTTGCCATCAGTTCATGATAAATATCGTTTGCCTTAGGTCCGAGTTCGACTAATACAAAATTGCTCATACTTTCGGTATATTTTAGCTTGAGTGCTTCAAAAGCCTGATACAGTTGTTCACGTCCAACACGGTTCACTTCTTGCGATGCCATTACATGATCATCGTCAGTAATTGCGGCTGTAGCAGCTGCCTGTGCCAATGAATTTACATTAAATGGTTCTTTAACCTTCATAATGCAATTAATAATGGACTCCCCTGAGATACCAAAACCAACACGTAGCCCCGCCAGACCATACACCTTCGAAAAGGTTTGTAAAACGATAATTGGATAATCCTTCTTAACGAATTCTATGCCATCTGTATAATCAACTGATGTTGCAAAATGACTGTATGCCGAGTCAAATACAACTAGAATATGTTTTGGTAAAGTGCTTAATAATTGCTCCAGGTCATTCCTAGGTAAATAGGTCCCTGTTGGGTTATTAGGAGAACATAGATAGACCAATTTTGTTTTTTCAGTAACGGAAGAAATAATGTCTTTAATATTAAATTGAAAATCTTCACTCAAAGGAACTGCTACAACGTTCGCTCCCATTAAATTAGCTCCAAAATCATATTCACTGAAGGATGGAGAAGGAACAATAATTTCATCACCTGGTTCTAAAAACGTCTCAGAAATTAACGTAATTAGTTCATCTGCTCCATTTGTTATGATAAGATTCCCTTCAGTCAATCCAAACCTTTGTGCAATTTTATTCTTTAGGTATGTGGCATTTGCATCTGGATAACGGTTCAATTCGGGTAAGCATCCGGCAAGTACCTTTATCGCTTTTGGAGATGGCCCAATTGGATTTTCGTTTGAAGCTAATTTAATCACCCTATCTAGACCTAACTCTTTCTGAACTTCCCATATAGGTTTTCCAGGCAAATAAGGTGTAATTTTTCTTAATACTTTTCGAGATTCAATTAGATTCATTCCATTCATCCTTTCTTGCACTATTCCATATTAAATCAATGTCGAATTTTGAAACCATCCAATCATAGAGAATTTGTATCATCCACTGTTTATTGGTTGAAAATCTAGTAATTATGATTCTAAAAAAATTGTAAAAAGAAATAAAAGAGGCAATGGATGGATAACCACTGCCCTTAAAAAAAATCCAATATTCTTTGCAAAACACTTTTATATTCTAGTTTGGAACAGGTGTTGGAGTTGAAGTACCATATGATTCATATTTTTCGTTGATGTAATTGTTAATTTCTTTAAGTTCTTTTCCATCTTGACGCATTTCAACCGCCTCCCGGGCGATTTGGACACAAATATCTCAAGCGGTTCCATGTGGATCCCATTCAGTTACTTCATTGTCTGAACCCATGTTTTTGACAAAACAATCAAGATTGCTCTTATGGCCGGCCCCATCACCGCAACCGCAAAAACAAGGGACCGAAGCTAATACTTCCGGGTTCTCTGCTGCCATTACATATGTCTCCTGCACTTGTGGTGAAGTTGATAAAACGAAATCTGGAAACTTAACATGTTTTGAATCCAATGATAAATCTTTATTCGAGTTGCACCCTGCGAGCAAACTAATTATGATGACGAATAGCAAAGTGTATTTAGCATATTTCATTTCTAGTTATCTCCGTTTCAGTTTATGTGGTATCAAGTTTGTCTTGGTTTAAGAAATAAGATTCGTCTTCAATTCTTCTATTATCTTATCTAATTGAGTTTGTATCTCCGTAACTCCAACACGTTTATAAAATTGATGAAATGTCTCTTTTCGTTCCTGGTTTTTCTTGAAATAGGTAATGAGTTCAGCCAAAACTGGCCCAACTTCCTCTGCTGGGACACGACCTTTTAATTTATCGTTAAATTGTGCTCCAGGCCCCAGAGTTCCTCCAACATAAATCTCAAAAGCTTCCTTAACTCCCTCAGGTGTTTTCATCAAAACGCCTTGTAGCCCTATGTCAGCGATTTGTTTTTGACCACATGCATTTGGACAGCCAACAAAATGGATGCGAATGTCTTCGTGTGTTACCACATGGCGGTCAAGGTATTCAGCAACTGACTTGGCTCTCGCCTTTGTTTCAACAATCGCTAAATTACAAAATTCATTTCCGGTACAAGAAACGGTGCGACTAATAAAACGGTTTGGATTAGGTGATAATTTTTTAAAAATTGGATACTTAAGTACTTCATCAATCAGATCATTAGGGATATTTGGGATAATAATATTTTGTGAAATCGTTGTCCGTAATGATCCATTCCCGAATTTGTCAGCAATATTAGCCAATTCTATTAAATCTGTTCCTCTTAATCTTCCAACTGGGACATTTAGCCCAATATAACTAAACCCTTCTTGTTTTTGAGGATGTACACCATCAAAATAAGCTGCTTGCCAGCCCATCGTCTTATCCTCACCACATTCTTCCATCTTCCCTATTAGTTCTTCTAATTTCTCCTGGAACTGTGCTGCACCCCAATCATCAACAAGGAATTTCATCCTTGCACGATGACGTTTTTCTCGATATCCGTTGTCACGGAAAAGTGTGGTTACACCAATTGCAACCTTCAAAACCTCATCTTGACGAACAAACATATTTAACGGTTTCGCCAAATAAGGCTTTGCTGAAAGTCCACCACCAACCTGCACATGGAAACCAATTACTTCTTCTCCACCTATTATCTTAACGGCTGGCGTAAACCCTAAATCTTGTATCTCTGCATGCGCATTGTTATAAATATTCCCGGAAATAGACATCTTGTATTTTCGAGGTAAATTGGAAAAATCCCGGTTCAATACAAAGAAATCATTTACCTCTTTGACAATTTCACTCGTATCTATAAGCTCATCCATATCAATTCCTGCAAGGGGGTTTCCAACAATAGTCCGTGGACAGTCACCACAGGCTTCATAAGAGTAAAGGCCCACTCTCTCCAACCTTTTGTAGATGTCAGGTAGGTTTTCAACACAAACCCAATGAAATTGAATCGCTTGTCGGACAGTTACATCCACTAGGTTTCGCCCATAGATTTCAGAAATTTCTCCCAAGGTCCTAGCTTGAGCAGAGGTTAATATTCCAGAAGGAATCCTAATCCGCATCATAAAATAACCATTATTTGGCCTTTGCTGGTAAACTCCGGCCCACTTAAACCGATTCAGTTCATCCTCTGGAATAGAATCGTATCCTTCAAAAGCATATTTTTCGATAATTGTACGAATAACGTCCAATCCATCCTTTTCCAGTTTCATTAATTCCACTTTGTTTAGTTTGGAATGGTCCTCTCTTTCCCAAACCGCTTCGTAAGCCACGTTTTATATCAACTCCTCCTATAAAGAAACTTGGATTTCTTTTATCATATAAAATATGGGAAAAATAGAACCCATCCAATTTTGTTAATTTTTCCTCATCCAATTTATTTTTAATATACTTTCATATTGGTTATTTCATCTAAGCGTATTTTCCGAAAACCCCTCTATATCAAGGTTTTAGTTAATAAAAAAAGATCCGGTGATACACTCTCACCAGATCTTCTTTAAAATGGACAATTTAATTGATTCACATTTTATCCACATTATTTAATGCTTCTGCAAATCTATTAATCCCTTCTTTGATCATGTCTTGGTCGGCTCTTCCATAGGTGAACCGCAGGCACCCTTTTTTTGGTTAAAACTCTCCACTATTTGGTTTCTCTGATTTTACTCTAGTGGATGGTCTATTTACTTCATAATTGGATGGTTAACCTTTTGATGTTTAACCTTAAAATAATTTATAGATTGTAAATTTCATTCTATATCATTCAACGAATAAGATTTTCTCTAAGAAAGGATAAATGAATAAAGGGGGATTATTTTGACTTTTGCATATATATTTATTGTCATTACCTTAGTGGCAGCTATTCTTGGAACAATTGTACTTACAACAAAATCGGATGAAAACTATAAAAAAGCAACAAAGCAAAATACATTTAGGCTGACATCTATTTATATTATTGTTATCCTATTTTCTCTAATTGGTTTAGCATGGTACATCACGAGTTTTTAGGCATAAGTAATATAAACCTCATTGATATTTTATGATTGGAGTATCTATTTTATGGAATTATTTCTTATGTTATTTCAAGTTTTGGCAATGGTGACTTTATTTTTTTCAGGTTATTTTATTGGAGTGTTAAGAGAACGTCACGGTAGAAATTGGATTATGTGGATACCAGCATGTGTTGCTGTATTTATGTTCAACATTATTTGGGCAATAACCGAGATGGCAAAGTCCCCGCGTTGGCATTAGATTTTTTCTTTTAGGCAGCAAAAAGTAAACAGTTTAAGATCTAAAAAGAGCGTTAATCCTTCTAGGGTCAACGCTCTTTTTTAAGGTTGAATTTTAAATATTAACTATTCTACATTTCTGTGAATTCTGCTGAGCATATTAGTTTGCAAGACTTTCTTCGGGAAGATGTCCAGAACATTGCTGGAAAGAACGATTCTGCAAACTTTCAGAATACAGACTGTACGCAACGAGTTTTTTATTGGACTGTTTCACTACATCAACCCGATCGCTATAAATGAAGACTAATAACCTTACATCCCTCTTCCCCTTTTTTGAATCAATAATGATTGGAGTTCCACCATATTTAGGATTGATATAAGATTGCTCCGTTCCAGGCCATATATAGTATTTTTCCATAAATATAGCTTGATTAAAAAAATTAACTAATGTATCTTTCTTTTCCTCGTCAAAGGGTATTCCGTTAATGGTAATCGTTACAAGATCTTTATTCATCTTTGAATGAATTTCAAACTTACCTAATAGCCATTCAACAGTACCCGTTGGAAGACAGGTCATTAAAATCTTAATAAGACTAAGAAGAACTATCGAAAGCAATACCCCCATTGTCATATCTCTCATCATCTCCGTTGATATAAAATTTAGAAATTTTATAATAACTCAATAATCGTATTTAATAACCATCCAATAGAGGAATTTTCTATCCATCCAATTTATAAATGGAGCAATCTCATTTTAGAATTAATCTAGATACTGAACAGTGTTATGTTTGTGAGGAGATCACTGTTGGAGTATTTGATGACGAAGATGATATTGAATGTAAGCCCGAAATATAAAAATAGCGCACCTTCACGGCACGCACTACAAATAGCCATATATCATTGATTTTTTTAATCAGATATACGGCTTTTTTCCACATTCAGCCTGGATCATTTTTGACCAAGGCATATATTGTTTTAATATTTCTGGGTCTCTATGAATATCTAGATTCGGAAGATCCGTCAATAACTTCAAAAGGTATTGATAAAAATCTATGCCATTCGCTTTGGCCGTTTCTGCGATACTTAAACAAATTGCGTTGGCTTTTGCGCCAGCTTCACTAACAGAGTGGAGCCAATTTTTGCGACCAACCACACTTGGACGGATGGCATTTTCGGCTGGATTATTATCAATTTCGATGCGACCATCCATCAAAAATGCTTTTAGTCCATTCGCTCTGTTTAGAGTATATTCGGCTGCCTTCGCAAGCGCATTTTTGCCGTAGAATGGCGATTTTTCAACCCAGTCCAGAAACTCTTCAACGATTGGCTTTGAGTATTTTTGCCGTTTTTTTCTTCGCTTACTCGGAGACAGGTGTTTGAATTGTCTTTCTAAACGATATAAATCATCACAATATTTTACACCGATTTGTCCATTTTTGCTCTCCACTTTCAACCAGTAGCGACGAACGTGCGCGAGACAATTTGCGAAAGTGACACCTTCAATTTTGTCATAGGCAGAATAACCATCACAGATAATTGTCCCAGAAAAGCCTTCAATGAAACTTTCAAGGACAGATCGAGCACGTGATAATGAGCTTTTAAAGAGAGTTATGATTGGCCCTTGGCTTGGCACGCTTCGAAACACCCAATTATAGGCATTTGTTTGACCAGATTTCCCATCGGATCGGTTGATAATTTGTCCAAAAGTTTCATCGACATGCAATAGCGATTTATCCATCATCAAAACTTTCATTCTTTCGTATATAGGCAATAGCCAATCATGTGATGCCCGAATGACCCAATTCGAAAGGTTCTTATCATTGGTATTCAGGCCATAACGATCCCATTCCTTTACCTGACGGTAAAGTGGTAAGTATTGCGAAAACTTGTCATAGATAACTTTGGCAAGTACGCTTGGACTTGCGATGCTCCGTTGAATAGCTGGTTGCGGCGCTTTTCCACGTTTAATTTGTGCAGGGTGAGTTGAATTACTTTTACAGATCTTACATTCATATGCATGTTCAATATGCTGGACCTTCATCATCTTTGCCGGAATAAATTTTGCCTCTTCACGGACGATTGTACCACCGATTTCAATCATTTGATGTTGGCAACAGTCATAGATTATATTGTCAGGGTGATGATGAATCGTCTCTACTTCTACATCATCACGCAATGAATCATTTCGTTTTTTCTTTTGAATTTTGCGAACAACAGTATAAGTAATTATCTGTTGGCTTTGTTCTACTGTGTGCTCAGTTTCGTTAAAAGACGGGTCATCCTCAAATAATGAACCTTGCCCATCGGGCACATTGTATTTAGATTTTTCGGTTTTGGATCCATATAAGAGTTTTGTTAACTGGCGAAGTTGTTCAGACAAAGCTTCGTTCTGCTTCAATGCTTTATCTAATTTCTTCGATAACTCTTGGTTTTGCTTATTCGAATGAGCCAGTTGTTCCTCAAGCAATCGAATTAATTTTTCGTTTTGATTTTCATTAGTAGAAGCGTTTGCCACATCATTCACCACATTCCGTTCGAATTCGCTCCTATTATTATATCTAGTTCGGAAGGTTGAATAAAGGTAAAATTCACAAAATTTAGAACTCACCTTTTGATGATGGTTGAATCGCCTTAGGTTGCTGAATCGATAAACCTTCAAGGAGCCATCGAAGCTCCTGTTGTGATAGATTACGGACTTCATTTTCATCTTTAGGCCATTGTAGTTTTCCATTATCCAGGCGCTTATAAAGCATGGCGAAGCCATCGCCATCGAAATACAAACATTTATATCTATCTTTACTCCAGCCGGAAAATAGGAAAATGGAATCGCCATACGGATCAAGTTCAAATGAATCTTGTATTAGTGTGGCAAGTCCATCAATGCCTTTTCGCATATCAGTCTTTCCGCAGATGATATAGATATTTTTCACGCTTGTATAATCGTATTTCATAGATGTTTCAACTCCCTCATGACTGTTTGGATAACGTGCTCATTCACGCCATCGAAGAAGGAGATTTCAGCGTTTGCCGTTTTGATCGTGCAAATGCTTTTGGAAGAAACAACTGACGAAGTGGATGTAAAAGAACTTTCGCTAGTTGGGTGAAGTGTAACGGGGACTATGGTCAATTTTTGTTGTGGCATAAGAAAGCACCTCCTTAAATTGATACATGTATCGTACCAGGAGATGCTGCTTGTTTATATGCGTAGTTTGAATTCGGGCTTACTATTGAATAGCCAAAGTACCCATAGGGCAGCAAATAAAAAAGGATTGAAGCGGGGCTTGCTGTATCACAAGCGAAAAGCTTCAATCCATTGGTATGTAAGGTTTAGCGGGACTGTGTGGGAATCGGACCCACCTGACCTGGCACGCAGGTCACTAGCGGTTTTGAAGTTTGCTAGCATCTGTTTTTTTAGTATCTTGATGTACCCTGAAGTACTGATATATCAAGGTTTCTTTTTTTCTAGTAATTTCTTGTGATTTGTAATTTTAAATATATGGGCACCAAGCATGGCACCAAAACACCTTACTTTATTTAAAATAAAAACTCTCCTTGATTATAGTTAGGACAAGTGAAAAAAGGGACCTGATTCTTAGATACAGGTTCCTTCTAGTTTTTTCGCACCTTCGCTTTTCTTTGGATTGTTTGAAAATAATGTTAGGATGTAGGCGGGTGAATACACCAATAAATCCGGCCATTATAATAAAATATTACTAAGAAAATTCAATCAATTAAACCCTATTAGGAAGTTGTTTGTGGGACAAAGTTCCTCAAAGCTCTACTTTCCTCATAATTTGCTCCATTTGAAAACCACAAAAAAATATTTTCATTTGGTTCTTCTGGATTTAACCAATTCACCACACTGATTTCTTGGACATCATTTAATATTGAACAGAAATTGTTCCTAGCCTTTTTATCTAAAGAAATAATAATTTTATCAGAAAGCAATGCAGCTTCTATTAAATGCATATCTTTCATAATGGCTGGCACTCTGCTCCTATCTTTTATCACTAATACTTTTTCTTTTAGATGACTTATTTCACCAGACTCATCTATTTTTATTATTCTTCCCCGAGATTTCATACTTGAAAAAATCATAATTCCTAATTTTGAGGGATGATCAAACCATTCCTTTTGTAATTGTTGATTAAAAACTAATTTATGCGTTGATTTTAGTACTTCATCCAATATATTTTTACAAATTTTTGAAACCGGAATTTGTTTTGTGGAAGCAGAAGTAGCAACACAGGCATCAACAACTAAAAACCTACTCATTTATGTTGTCCTCCGCTGCATATAAATAGTTCATTTCAGCAGTAATTTCCACCTCATCAAAATCTATTGGCCAATCACCGAAGGAACCATCGGAATTCAATACCGCACTTTCAATTTGAGTTTCACCAGATTCTTTGTTCCTTGAAAACCAATGTAGATTAACATCTTCCTTATTAATTTTATTTCTTGCAACCGCAGTTTGAACTCCCTTGATTATTAATGAACTATGGGTCTCAATTACTATTCGAACTCCCTTTAGAACGGCCTCGCCTAATATTTCTGCCAATGCATATTGAGCTCTAGGATGTAAGTGGATTTCTGGTTGTTCAACGTAAACCATTTGCCCTGGTTTAGCATAAACTAGTGCAACAAGTACTGGTAAAGTTTGAGAAACCCCCAGACCAACATCCGCAATGTTAACTAAATCAGTAGCCTCATTTTCAACAAGAAGTCCACGTCCGACATTTATTGCTACTTGGGTATCATTGATTTTTTCAGTCCTAACTTTATTAGTTAAACCCAACATTTTTAAATATTTTTCTAATCTTAATAGCTGTTTCTTATCACCTAATTGCCATTTATTAATTAAACTCGCTACATACTTTTCAAAGTTTCCAGGAAGATATGTACTCTCAAAATCAGAATCAATTGCAGTCGTAGGATAATTCCGTTCAGGGTTACCTCTCAGTCCTGGTAAATGAATTATATTTCTTAAAGGGGCTTTAAATGTATTTTGTGGATACTCCCATATCGAAAAAGAAGCACCTGAAAAAGAAATATTAACATTAAAAAAACATCTATCTCTTGAAATTTTTGCAGTAACATCCTCATCTACGAAGCTAGTAAAAACTTTTTTAATGTAATCTGGTAACTTATCTAATAGCGTACTAGTATCTGTTTCTTTATCTAAAGTAATTTCTTTAATAGTTTGATTATAATTTTCATCATAAAAAGTGGTTTTATAAAATGCTTTTTCAATTATGAAACCATTCTTATTTTTACTGTATGTTATTTCGCAAGTGTCTTCATTATCAATTACAAAACCAACTGTAAATTTCTCCCTTTTTTTACCCTGTACATTTGTATGTAAAATTTGATCGACTGAAGTGAATTTTACATGGGGACCGTTTAACAACAAAGCTCCTGGGTCAAAGCCCTCTTCTATCGTTTGCTTCATCAACAACAATGGTTGGATAAAGCTAGATTTTCCCGAACTATTAGTACCAGCCAATACCGTTAAAGGTTTAATAGAAATACTTGTTAAGTTATTTACCGATTTGTATCCACCAACTATAACATTAGTAATAGAAGGTACTTTTTTTAAACCAGGGTTCCTCTTTCGTATATTTTTCTTTTTGTGTTGCCTTTTATTCATGCTATCACCTCTCCTAATAATATAGATATTACCATTTTATCCAATGTTGTCTATAATGATTTTCCAATTATCATAACCAGTATCTTATATTTGATAATAAAAAAATAATTCAAACACAAAACCGTGATTTTTTTACGTGAAGCATATAATACTTTAATAAACTTTTAAGGGAATACAACTAAAATCGGAATCGGTTCTCACCATATTCATTAGATTAGAAGATTTATTTATTAAATATTCAATTGCCTGATCATTCAATCTACTTATAATATTATTTAAAACTTATGTAAACAGAATTATATTACGATCGATTACACACACGGAGAAATTTAAAATTTATTTGATGTCAAAGATACCTCCCAATATTTCTTATTAGTTTATTGATTTTTCAAAAACTTCAAGACTTTCTATTTACTAAATCAGCTATATCTGAACTTAAAGCTGTATCAAGTGCTTTTTTTACTTGAATGGGACTCATAAACTGATCCTTAGTAAGTATTTGGTTTTCATAATCAGGCAAATTATAATATTTTTCATGGCTAATGTTAAGTGAAGAGTAGCCTGATATAGTTTGATATTTAAATATATTTCCTTCTATATTCCACCATAGACTTTCAAGGTTATTACGATCTAGGTCAATTACTCTCTTTTTTCCGGGAGGACCTGCAAGAAGAACGGTATGATTATTCCATTCATTTTCAATAAATCTGACCATCTGAAAACCCAATAGTTAAATAGCTTAGAAAGTATATATCCACCATAACCAGCTACTTGCCCACAAATATTACCTTGAAAATTATAAAATCGGTCCCAGTTAGCATTACACATTATTTTAAATAGTGTAGGGTGAAACTTTTCAATCATAAAATTTAATACTTCAATTTCATAACGACTTTGGGTTTCTATCTCTTCTCCAGAGTACAATGTTGTTTATTCCTTGTATTAAAATAGTTACTAATAAAGTTATATTCATCCTTCTCCCCATATAAAGGTTTTAAAATCTTAGTAATTAATAGTTCCTCCATTTTTTTCTTATCCACTTGTTTCCCCTCCAAAAAAATTAAAAATAACTTCTATCATAATTATTAAAAATAGTCTATTGCTTAATAATACATAGTTCCAATACTCTAATTCAAATAGTAATCATCTATTAACATTAATTTTATTTAAGATTGGCGCGGTTCAATAAAAAGCTAGTAAAGAACACTCGTAGAGTATTACTCTCGTTAATTTTAACGGTATGCAAGCTCTAGTAGTAAAAAGCCCTAGTTTCGTTGATATGACTACGATTCTAGGGCTTTTATTATGTATTTAAATAACGAAAAATGTGGTAAAACACCCCCTTTTTTCGGGACCTCCTGGGGCCAATTTGGGGCCAGTTTTTAAAAAGCGTGGCAGGTGTATATTATATTTTGATTTTTATGTTAAGTGAAATTAATGGCCTATAATATTGAACGGATGAAGCCGCATTCTTACGTTAACTCAACTCTCGCACATGAAATTTGTGTTAAAAGTTCTTTACTATTCTTCCACAATCGGGCGATTGTAGAAGATCTTATTGAAGATAAGCCCCCTTTTAGTTTAATTATTATTCTCAAACTCATCCAAATGTATATTAAGCTTGATTTCTGCTTCACTTATTTAACTTTATTCAAAAATCGACATATACTTCTTTTAGGTGAATATTTAAAAACTTTTTTCATACATATTCTCTCTAATGATATACGCTTTTTTTACTTTTGATATTTGGTATCGTGTAAATGATATGTGTTTTTATAATCCTCCAAAATTTTAATTTCTTCTTGGAAGCTTGTACTTCTATCCACAGAATAACTCATTACCAGTATCATTTCAGCTCATTTTGCAACATTGCCTCCCAAGTCATTAATAGGGATGGTATAAATTTTTGTAAAGCCTTATTTAACTCTTTAGAGCTAAACTCAAATGATTCAGATTTGTATTGTGTATATATAGTCTTTTGAATCGAGCGAATACAGTTAAATACATATTCCCCAAACTCGTATGATTCATCTTAAGTGGGAATCGTTCCCTTATGTAAAACACTATTTCTAAATTTGTTTTGTTTATCGTCAAAAATAAGTGGTGCTCCTTTAAAATGATTCATCAACATCGAAGAAAAAGCCCCTAATGGTCTTTCTGAAGAATTTTTTTATTGTTTTTTCCATAGTTCCGAAGATATCTCTTCATCTATGCCATTTAAATGCCAAATAAATTTAATCGTCCATTCTCTAAACCTCTCCACTGATGCGATAAAACATCCCACCGCTTCGAAGTAATAGCCATCCAATAAAGCAATTGCAGCCATTTGGAATAATATTTGATACTTAACATAAGCAGTTATTGCTGTTGTCTCATGTCGTTTATAACAAGTAAAATTATATACGCCGTCTTCATTTACAGTGACTCTATAGAACTGAAAATCATGAGGATCAGGCTAATTTTGACTTAATATAATACACTGACTACAAGTAATATATATATTCAATTTTTCTCCCCCTCAATATCTATGTAATTTAATCCTATCACAATTTCATGAGGTTTAGAGACTAACCCCTTCTTAAACTATTCTGCGCCATTAGCTTAATAAAAAATTAGCCGCCAAAGGGCAGCAGGCTACTTTTTTGAACGAAAATAAATCGCCAAACTCATTGAAATAAAGTTATTAATCCAATTAGGCCGTATATAATAATATCAAATTCAGTTCTCCTATTTTCGTTACAATCATACGGTCTTGGACCTGTAGAAGAGTAGGTTTCATTGATGCACCTTCAACAACAATTGGTGTTAGAATGAATGTACGAATAATAAAAGCCAATAATATCGCAATTAGAAATGTCTTAATCCATTCCCAAATCTCATTTTTGTCTTTTGTCATTAACTTTTATCCCCTCACAATTTAATTAGATTTTCTTCAATTACATTTAATAGGTGTATTACTTCTATTTTCTCAAATCTATATTCCTTAAGTAATTATAACACTTAGGGATATATTTCCATAAAAATTTCAAATTCCTTCCTTCATTATCCTCATCTCTACTTTAAGTACATAATTTGACAATCTCCTTAAAAATTAGCATAGAGCTCTAAGTTACTTTAAAGGAGTTGGTCCAAAATCTGGCCAATTCATTAAAAAGAGCGCATTTCTTGCTGCAGAAATGCGCCCTTTAATAGAATAACTAATATAAAGTCAATATATTTTACTTAAACTAAAGCCCCCAATTCGCACAATAAGGAATAACTTATTTTTTACCTTTTAAGTCGCCATACTATTCGACATACTATTCAACTAGCGTAATGTTGAGGTTAAATAACTTTGTTCATTTTCAAACTTATGATTTCGGTAATCTAATCATTAGATATTCATTGTCATCTCCTAATTTCCCATGATTAACAAATTTGAATTGTTCATAATACTTAACTAAATCATCAGTTTCCGCATAAAGAACTAACGGTAAATTAATATCTCTCGAGAAAGTAATTGCTTCTTTAATTAACCTTGTACCTTCTTTTTTTTTATTTGAGTGTAAACTTACAATTTCAATAGCATTTTTATATAAACCTTTTAATATATTCTTAGTTTCATTTGTAATCGTATAGCAATATCTAATAACAATCATACTATTTAAGTTGATGTCAAAAAGAGATATCGCGTCTTGACCATAAGGTTTCAGAAAAAATTTCATATCAGACATCTTTAACATCCAGTTAATATATAAAACTTGCTTAATTGCTTTAGCTTTCTTTAACTCGGGTAAATTCTTGTTTAATAAATTCCTAACAATTTTTGTAGATCTAATGAGTTCATGATTGCACTCAGGACTACTAATAAATTTGATAAAAGCATCATGTTCTATATCTGCTTTAATCACCACTTACCACCTCTTTTCTAACTAATTACAATTTACACACTTATTGATTAGTATACTAGGAATCTTTTCCAAATCCAATAATTATCAATTTTTGCCTTTAATATTTAACTTACTCCCATCTTATTTAAATTAGCCCATATTTTTACAGTGATTATTAATAATAATAAAAATCAAGTATAGACTCACTATTAAATACGTTAGCTTTATCATGTAGTAATTTGGTTTCTAAATAGGTTTATTGCATATCTCTTCTTTCACTACCCTGCCTCGTTAGCTTAAGTATATTTTTTTACAATCTCCGCTATATGTTAACATAAATATCCATTTACCTTAGGAAGCGTGCCTCCACAATCTGGCGTAAAAAATGAAATATGCGCAATCATCTTTCGATAATTGGTAAGCCCGAAATATAAAAATAGCGCACCTTCACGGTACGCACCACAAATAATAGGAACGAATTCGAACGGAAAGTGGTGAATGATGTGGCAACATTTCTACTAATGATAATCAATACGAGAAATTAATTCGATTGCTTGAGGAACAACTGGCTCATTCGAATAAACAAAACCAAGAGTTATCGAAGAAATTAGATAAAGCATTGTAGCGGAACGAAACGTTGTCTGAACAACTTCGCCAATTAACAAAACTCATATATGGATCTAAAACCGAAAAATCCAAATACAATGTGCCTGATGGGCAAGGCTCATTGTTTGAGGATGACCCGTCTTTTAACGAAACTCGATGGTCTAATCGCCTTAGGCTGCTGAATTGATAAACCTTCAAGGAGCCACCGAAGCTCCTGTTGTGATAGATTACGGACTTCATTTTCATTTTTAGGCCATTGAAGTTTACCTTTATCCAGGCGTTTATAAAGCATAACGAAGCCATCCCCATCGAAATATAAACATTTATATCTGTCTTTACTCCAGCCAGAAAATAGGAAAATGGAATCGCCGTAAGGATCAAGTTCGAAAGAATCTTGAATCAATGTGGCCAAGCCATCAATGCCTTTTCGCATATCGGTCTTTCCACAAATGATATAGATATTTTTCACACTTGTATAATCGTGTTTCATAGATGCCTCAACTCCCTCATGACGGTTTGGATAACGTGCTCATTTGCGCCATTGAAGAAGGAAATTTCTGCGTTTGCCGTTTTAATCGTGTAAATGCTTGCGGAAGGATTAATTGAAGAAGTAGGTGAAAAAGAACTTTCGCTAATTGGATCGAGCGTAACGGGGACAATGGTTAATTTTTGTTGTGGCATAAGAAAGCACCTCCTTTAATTGATACATGTATCGTACCAGGAGATGCAGCTTGTTTATATGCGTAGTTTGAATTCGGGCTTACGGAGTAAGGACAATGTTATATCCTTTCTTTTTTGACCCCCCAAAAAAGAAACTGACCCAAAAAACATCTTAATTAGGACAGTTCCAATTTTTCTCAAGTTTATCAAGAAGATGTTTGCTTATAATTTACTCATTATTTGACTCTGCTAATTCATATGAGGCATCAATAAATCTTTCTAATTCCTCATCATTCATTTTATTTGAGTTATTACCCCTTTGAGTATTGTTTATATTAACACGGAAATTTACAATCATCTGTGGATTCTCTCTTGTCATGTTGACTAGATATTGTTTTTCCGTAATTAAATGCTCATTAATTTCAGCTCTTCTTATCTCTTTTTTCGAAGCAAAATCCTCATTAACTGGCCGATTTTGATGTAATACAGTTTCTTCGTCACGATGTATACGTTGTCTCCAAATGCTAACCACTTGAGTCCAATATCTTTGCGCACTGTACAGATACTTTGAAACAAGGATTTGTTTAGGAACAAGTACTACTGGATGCCCATCAAAACTTGGAAGTCTTTCTAACGTAACTTCCCAATTATGATTAATATGATCCCAGTAATGAAATCTAAAATCATATGTTAAATCAATATTATGAATTTCACATTGCTCTTGCGTAAATGAAACTAATTCAGACTTTATTAAACTAGCCACTAAATCAGACAACAAATCTTCACCAAAATCTGGAACAAACACATAAAAATCTTCTAGTCTTCCAACAATCACATCTTCTAATAATCCCTGCATTTGAACATAATCAAAAACCTTCGCCAGAGATTCTTCTGAATTCCCATTACCTCTTGGAAAACCTCGTGTATACCCCAGAAAGAGTTCGTTTGACTCACCAGAAGATTGGAAATAATCTCTTGCTGTTTCAGTTTCACCCTCAGAATACAAATCAAAAATTGTATTAAAGAAATCTTGAATAATAATACTACAATTTTGAAACCATTCTCCGTCTTCTGCTGCAATACGAGTGGGATCTATGAATAACTGATTATCCCTATCAATACGGATATTAACAAAAGCAAAATTTGATTGACTATGATTTTCCAATCCAAACTTCTCTGAAAATTTCATGTGATTCTCCTCCTAAGTAATGAGAAATAAATGAAATATCAAGATGACTGAAAAAACTAGCAGCTTCATTTTCCTCCTCCATTAATCCAATATATACCATCAATCAATGATACTATCCACTAATTATTCAATTATTAACAATTTATTCAAACTTATATTTGAAACAATGTTCACATTTATATAGAAATTATTTTTTAAAATCCTTATTAAGCAAAGTATTTGTATCCTTAGCTGCGCAGGCTTCACCAATACATCCCAATTCCTTGTTTTCTTCATACTTCTCTCTCTTGTTATAATGTCGGAGGTGTTGCCGATGAAAATTACGAGAAGATTAATACAATCGATAATGTATACTATTAATTCTGCTACATTCGAAATTATTGGGAATATGGTGTTTGCTTGGTACAACGCAGTGAAAGAGGCAGAGTCAAGCACCCGTAGCATAATCTTTAAGATTGTCCTTTTTTCCATTACAATTTTTTCTGATCCATCGTGGCCTTGCTACCGTAAACCTTCACGATCTAACAATCGATAGAATGTACCAGTTCCAATGGACAATGTTCTACATATGTAACGGACTGACTCTCAGAATTCTTTCATTCTAATTTGACCTCAAGTTTTCTACCTTTAAATTTGCCTGCATTCCTTGCAATTTCAATAACTTCACGTTGTCGTTGTAATGTTAACCCACTTTCTAGCTGCCCAGCCACCAAAAATGGTTAGTAAGAATTCATTCATTGGATATTACTTGTAGTATCTAACCAAGTCTCATTTAGTGATTTGAGAGATGCCCCTTTTTCTTTAATTTGCTTGACAATTGATATCAAGTCTTGTACTGAACGAGATGACGAGGAATCTCATGTACAATCACTGTATCCCCTTTTTCCAATTCCGTAATCATACGTTGAACTTCAGGATGGTCTGTATTACTACCGCTCAATTTCTCTTCATAGTACACTTAGTATCCTTTAACTTTTAATGCCTTGCGTTGACGAGCCGTATTCTGTTTCTTTGATATACGCTTATGTATGCTTTTTTACTTATCGAACTACCTCCATTACCACTTATTGGTTTAATATTATTTTCATTTTCAGTAACGATCAAAGGGTAACGAAATAGTTAAAGAAACCCCTGCAATTATTGGTTTTGTAAGAAAATATAAATAATTACCGAATAAGTACACTCTAACGATAACTAAAAAAGTAAAGGTAATAACTATTAATTCTTTCTTCTTGAAATAAAAATCACCTATAACTGAGTATAGTAAAAAATGGTACAATAGGAAAAAAGGAGGAATAAAATGAAAAAGAACTTTATTTTATCACGTTTTGAAATTGAGGAATTAAACGGAGAAACAAATGTTTCCTTAACATTTGATGATAACATTAGGATATTATTAGGTGAAAATGGAACAGGTAAAACAACGATATTAACAACTTTATATTATGTATTAGCTAGAAAATTTAATAATCTATTTAAGTTATCATTCAAGAGAATAAATTTATATTTAAACTCAGGGGAAGTTATTACTCTTGAGAAAGAGTGGTTTTCTTTAGAAAAAAATAGGCAAGCTTATAAATATTATAAATTTCTTGAAGAACAACTTAGTATCGAGGAACTCGATTACGCTTTGGACATTATTTACCGTGATGCAAATATAGAAATGTTTCGCAAGCAGTTTATTGAGAAAATCAGGAGTAGAGATGTTTCATTTGTAAGAATAAAAAGGGTTATCATTGATTTGAAGGGTATTGTGTTAAATACCTCAACTTATATACATAATGAAAAAATATTAGAGGCGGATAAAAGAATTGGAGAAATATTTAATAAAGAAATTCTTTACTTTCCGACTTATCGACGTATTGAGGAAGATTTAGCAAAGTTAGGACTTAATATTAAAGATAAACTATCTAACAATTATGGAACTATCAACTTTGGTATGGATGACGTTCAAGAAATTTTCAACAAAATAAAAAGTGCCATTAGAGATGAATCTCTTCAAAGTTACTCGAATGTCACTGGTAACATGATAAAACATTTAATTTATCCTAAAAAAGAAGTCATAAATCAAAACTTTGATATGAAGATTCTAGAAATTGTCCTAGACCGTTTTGGAAATGATTTAGATTCAGAGGATAAATTTTATATATCAGAGTTAATAAAACGCAATGAAATTATAAATGAAGAATATTCTTCGCTAAATTTCTATCTAGTTAACTTAGTAAACAATTATATGAAGTATAAGGAAAGAGATGATTCGATCAAAGAGTTTGCTAGAATATGTTCAAAATATCTAGTCAATAAAACAGTATATTTTAATGAAAGCAATGGAGAACTTTCTATAATTAATCTTAAGAGCAATAAAGAAATTGAACTAAATAAACTCTCCTCAGGAGAAAAGCAGATTGTGTCAATCTTAGCCCAAGTTTTCTTGAAATTTAATAATGATTTTATCATTCTATTTGATGAGCCAGAATTATCTCTTTCTATAGAGTGGCAAGAAATGTTGCTACCAGATATCATAAATTCAGGTAAATGCACTTTATTATTGGCTGTTACACACTCACCTTTTATATTCGACAATAGTCTTGATAGTTATGCCAAAGGTATCGAGTTGTTCATCGAGGAGATTGTGCCAAAATATGAATAATACTAACATGAATAGAGATGAAATGCTAAGAAAAAAACGTCAAAAAGGTATAGTGGGTTTTCATAAATTCTCCTTAAAATTTAAACCAAAGAAAAGTATACCTTATTGTTTTGTTGAAGGTGAAGATAGTAAGTATTATTTACCGAGAGTGTCAATGATATGTAAAAGTGAACCTGACTTTGTAAAATGCAATGGCAAGAAAGGTGTATTAGATACTTATAACGAAATAAAAAAACATAAAGAATTTAACGACGAGAAGCTTTTTTTCTTTGTAGATAGTGATTTCGACGTGCCAGTTAATAATGTTGAAATATATGAAACTCCATGTTATTCTATTGAAAATTTATATACATCCTTAGATGCATTTAAAAGAATTTTAAAAAATGAATTTAATCTCGAAGAAACAGATGAAGACTATAACAAAGCTATTGATACTTTTATTGAAAGACAAAATGAATTTCATGATTTAATTTCATTACTAAACTCGTGGATATATAGTTACAAAGATTATATGTACAAAACTGGTGAAGAAATAAAGTTAAGACTAAACGAATTAATTTTAAAAGAACATCTAGTTGATATTACTTTGCATAAAATCACTTGCAAATATACACTCCAGCAGATAGAGGAATTTCTTAATATTACAAAAAAGATTCCAAACAGCAATGTTACAAATATTCATCAAACACTGAATAGTCATCCTAAAAGGGGAAGTATTTTTAGAGGGAAATTTGAATTGGAATTTTTCAAGATATTCTTAGATAAAGTAGTTGAAGACAGAAACAAAAAAACAGGGCGGCAGCTTTTTCAAGAGAAAGGTAAGATTAGATTATCGCTAGATTCAAATATTCTCATTACCTTATCGACCTATGCTGATACTCCAGACTGCTTATTTACTTATATCCATAAAAGATGGACCAGAAAACTACTAACTACGGCATAAGATACCCGAAGGAAGCGGGTTTGTCAAATAAAGTGTGTAAATTCCAGTCTTTAAATATATTTTAAAACCCTACTTTCTAACTTTTCTTATACAAATAGCTGGTTGATGACCATGGACCAGTTTTGTACATGGCCACCTTCCCATTTGGCCTCCAATTCTTTTACTCGTAAATACAGGACTTTTAAGAGAGCGTTCTCGTTGGGGAATGCTCCTTTATTAGTTACCTTTCTAAAGCTAGAGTGTATGCTTTCCACAGCGTTAGTCGTATATATAATTTTACGTACTCCACTTCCATAATCAAAGTGTTGTTCTACATGTCCGAAATTTCTTACCGAAAATACGTAGATATCCTCGATTGTAGAAGAAATGTCTCGTTGAGACATACCTCTGGCATACATGGCAATTACCTTCTCCTCAATCCCGGAAACATTTTTCTTACGCTTTGGAAAAAGTTTTGGCGCGAAGGATCCATCATGATCACGAGGGACTTCAATCTCGACTTCTCCTACGCTAGTTTTAACATTTTTCTTACCGTATCCATTTCTTCTATTTCCAGTTTCTTTTTCCCCTTTATCATTTGAGCCGTAGCCTAAATGGTGATTCATTTCCCCCTTAACATTGCTTCAAACATGGAGGCAAAGATATCCTTAAGAGCATTCTGCATATCTTCAACAGATTCTGGTTGATATTGTTCTATATCTATTGGCTAATTCTACTAATTTTGGATCTCGTTTAGATTTCCCATAATAATATCCCCCAATCCCATATAGTATAAATTTTCCAACAAAAAAACTAAACTGTATATAAGAGCCATACGCTCACTTACTTACACAGTTTAGTTTACAATCCATATAATTTTAATTTTCTAAACCAAATTTTTAAGTATGCATTCGCAGTATACATATTTTCGGGAATAAGAGAAAGGAGAAAATTAACAATCACCAAGTCAAACAACTTAATCTATATTTTATATTAATAACTTAGTTAGTATTATTTATATATAACGTGATCATTTTATTTAGCGCTGTTTCAAACATTTTATGTAGTTTTGTATAGTTTTTTGAAACAACAAAAGACAAAGAACGTTTTCGCTCAGGGTCTTTTGTTTATAAGAAAATATTTAATTTGATTATTCATTCAAACTGACTAAACATCTTCATGTACTTCACCAATATACTCCTAAACATAAGTATCGATCATAATTTAAATATTTTAAAATTAAAAAAGTTTTTAAAATGGTAAGTCATCATCACTTATATCAATAAAACTAACATTTGTAGATTCTAATTCCTTTTCTTGTAGTTGAACTAAGTCGTTTGACCAACCTTCACTTGCTGGCATCAAATTACCATTAACATCAAATAAACTTTCAGAAACCTTGAGAGTATATTCAGTATTATTTCTTACATAAAACAATTCTTCATAGTCACTAAAAGGATCTTGGTTTATATTTTTTACATATCCTAATTCTTCCAGAAAACTCGAAAATTCCTTATAATTTGTAAAAGCTATCCTATATTTGATATTGAACATATTTTGAATATGAAATGTTAGGGAGGATATTGGACGATTTGTAAGAGATTTAGGTTACGAATCTATATTATTTGAAAAAGGTGAGATCCCTTAATCGTAGAAAGTAGAACTTATGAATACTCTAGGTCTTGCCATCCATTTTCTCCTTCTGAATTTCCATTTTTCCAATATATAAATATTTTATCAATATTTGCAAGAATCAACTAGCACTTAAAGGAATTTTTTTCAAAATATTAAATGTTTTTTAAAATGATTGTAGAATTAGAGAGTACAAACATTAAAGTTCCATAATTAGAAATAAAAGACTACACAAATCAGGCTTGAAATTTATTTACCCTTCAACATATCACAAACTTCAATCGTTTTAAGAAATTCATTAATATGACGTGATATAAAGTATTCTCGATCCAATATTTAACAAATATTTTCTTTCGTAACCAAAGTATTTCAACTATCTTTTTATCGGTTCGTCCAATGTCTATGTCTTAAAAATATTTCAGAGGATAATTAAAGTGAGTCTCACAATCCTTTATTTTCCGCTGTCAATTCCTTCATCTGTTTGTAATTGCAAAACCTTTCATATAAACCCACAATTTCATCTAAACTAGTCAATCCAAATTAATCTACTTGCTCCATTTCCAACATTATACTTACTAAGTTTCTTTTGTTTTTCTTCTCCCATAACAAAAAAACCGTACGAGCGAAAATATCACTGTACGGTTAAATATGTAATAGTAACAGGTTTGGCGGGACTGTGTGGGAATCGAACCCACCTGACCTGGCACGCAGGTCACAAGCGGTTTTGAAGACCGTGGAGGACACCAGTACCCCATTCAGCCCCATGTAAGAGACAATATTTATTATACTAAAATATCGGCACTTTTTCAATATCAACATAAGAAAAATGACGAACTGTTTCGGTGTTTCCAATTACTTGTCATATATTCAAGAAACAGACTATAATTAAATTAATACAGGCAGAATATTTCGCATTTTTCATATCATAGCATGTTACATAAGAAAAGTGTCGCAAATTGCTTGCCGGAAAAATATTTGTTTTTGTAGGTGAACGATATGCTTCAAGATTGGTTTATGTGGTTTATTGCATTTTGGTGTGTTGTCATGGTTGTCCTTATGGCCATTGGCGGCTACTTTATGTTTCGTAAGTTCCTTAAAAAGCTGCCGAAGAACGATGGGAAGTCCGATATGGATTGGGAGCTTCATTATATTGACGAAACCCTTCATCTCTGGGGCGAAGAACAAAAGGCTTTTCTGAATGATTTAGTCAGTCCTGTACCCGAATTGTTTCGCGATGTGGCTAAACAGAAAATCGCCGGTAAAATTGGTGAGCTTGCCTTAAAAGAAAAGGCTAAAACCATTACCGAGGATTTGATCATTCGCGGCTACATTTTGGCTACACCAAAACGTGATCATAAATTCCTCCGCAAGAAAATGGACGATCGAAAAATAGACTTAACCCAATACGAGCAGTTTTTTTAAAAGCTGTGTTAAAGAACAATGTTGATTTTGGGCACGGTTGATTGGAGCGGAAGGGGCGAGACTCCTCTAAAATGCTTAGGCATTTTATCGTGCGATGTTCATTCAAGGATGATTATTCATGTCCTGCGGGAGCAGCGGGACAGGTGAGATCCCGCAGGAGCGATAGCGACGAGGAAGCTCGCCGCCCGCCCCGCGGAAAGCGAGCACCTGTAGCGGAAATCAACAACCTTATATAACAGATTCTTTAACAAAGCAAAGCACCGAATCCTCAACGACTCGGTGCTTTTTCTATTACACTGATTTAGCATTTGTTTCTGGATGGAGCACACGATACAGCTTTCGAAAGTTAATATACATTGCGATACGCCACGGAACAATCATTCCAAAGGCGAGGATCCAAAACATTCCGCCAAGTTCCCCAACATCAAGAGAAGAACTCAAGAATGATTTCATGATTACCCGTATGATCAATAGCGCAATTAATATAAAGACAAAGGCTTTTGATGGCTTCAAGTAAATATCATGATCGCGTATTTCAAATTTAGAGGTTTTAATTAACAAAATGGAAAAGAGCATACCAACAGAAGCTGCTTCGACCACCTCTAAAAAGGAAACCTGGAACATCGGAAAGAAAAACATCAACGCCCCGGTGCTCATAAACATTGGAGGTAAGATAATTTTCTTGGCACTAGCTGGTTTTTTGGCTGACTTTATTCTCATAATCATGACGAAAGTCCCCATGAAGACTGCACCTATGGAAGAAAGCACGACATAATTCATAATATACATCCCATCTTGTAAAGTTTACACTATCATTATATACAAATGAAATAAAAAGGAAATAACCAATTTCAAATGATTGTGCCAAATAAAAATGTCTTTGGTGCTAATTTCGCTGACAAATAGTCATTACTAAAGCCCTATATTGTTCAAAAGAAGCCATTTAAGAAATTCTCTTAAATGGCTTTCGGTTACGCAATTACACGATTGATCGTATCTAATACCCTGCTTTCGTCAAATGGTTTTACGATAAAATCCTTCGCACCAGCTTCAATGGCTTCGACGACCATTTTTTGCTGCCCCATTGCAGAGCACATGATGATTTTTGCATCCGGATATTGCTGCTTAATTTCTTTTACGGCATCGACTCCGCCCATTTCCGGCATCGTTATATCCATCGTGACTAAATCGGGTTGGACCTCCGCATATAATCGGACGCCTTCCTTCCCATTTTCGCCTTCACCAACCACCTCATGGTCAGCTTTTTTTAAAATATTGGTTAAGATCATTCTCATAAATTTTGCATCATCAACGATTAAAATTCTTGCCATGCCAGTCCCTCCTACGAACAAACCTAATGGAAAGATTTCAAAGATAGATTATTAAATTAGTAAGAAAGCCTTTTCAGCAAAATCGATTAGAAACCGGTAAATCCGCCAGTAAACTGTTGGATAAAGATAATGATTTTGGTCATCCAGTCAAAGAATAAAATGACACCCATTGCGATCATAATATAACCGCCGATTTTCATGATTTTCACATTGTTTTTGCGAATCCACTGCATTCTTCCGATAAAGAAAGAAAGAACAAAGAACGGAATCGCAAAACCAAGTAAATAAGCAATCATGTACAGCATCCCTGAGCTAGGATTCGTACTAGCTAATGAAATAACAACACCTAGAATAGGTCCAGTACAAGGAGTCCAACCAGCTGCAAACGCCATCCCGATCAATACTGAGCCAGCGTAACCAGACGGACGGTTTTTTAACTCAAAGCGACGTTCTTTCATTAAAAATTCCGGTTTAAATACGCCAACAATGACGAGTCCAAATAGGATGATGAAAATCGCCCCGATTTGGCGGATCAGATCATTATATTCCCTGAAAAATTGACCGACAAACGAGGTCGCAAAGCCTAATGCGATAAAGATGACTGAAAAGCCAACTAAGAAAAATAATGTATGAAGTAGGCTGCGTTTTTGCAGCATTCCATTTTCACTTTTTAACTCCCCAACCGACATCCCGGTTATATAAGATAAGAAAGCCGGATATAATGGTAAACAACATGGTGAAATAAAACTTAAAAATCCTGCCCCAAGCGCAAGAAAAATATTAATGTCTTCCATCAGTACACATCCCTTATTAACAATTGTTTCTAACTCATTCTAACAAAACTTGTGGGCAAATGATACTGAAGATGCTGTGAACAATTCATGTCTTGTACGGTAATTTACATTACAACTATTTGTACCATAATAACTATTTGTGACAAAATTTAGTAAAATACTCCCTAATGTATATTTTTGTTAAATTTGTCTTTGAATTTGCAGTCATTCTCGGCTATACTTATGAAAGTGAATTGTAAATTAACTAACATTTTTTCATTTTATTTCTATAAACCATGTCTATTATTAATATAGCTTTGTTAAAGAACAATGTTGATATAAAGCACGTTGTTGATTGGAGCGGAAGGTGCGAGACTCCTGCGGGAGAAGGTGTCACGGGAGACCCCACAGGCACGAAAGCGCCGAGGAGGCTCCCGGACTCCCCCGCGGAAAGCGAGCACCTGGAGCGGAAATCAACAGCCAATATTAACAGAGCCTTTAATAGAAAAAAGTGATGAAAGGAATTACCATTGTGTTAAAACAAGAGCTTTTATCATTAATAGAACAGAAACGAGCTGAATTAATCCATGTCGTTGCAGTTAATGGGTTAAGTTCCTCTATTGCCGTTCGTCATAGTCAGGAATTAGACGAATTGCTTAATAAATATAATAAAATTTTTATAAAAAAAATCACCACCCATTAAAAAAGCAGACTGGAATCTAAGCATCCAATCTGCTTTTTTTGTTTTAGCTTATCGCATTTTCTACTGTATCGACGTTGCCATTTTGCAGTAAAAACATCTTATGATAAAGACCTTTTTTCGCAAGCAATTGCTGGTGATTACCCCGCTCGACTATTTCACCGTGGTGAAGAACGAGAATCAGATCAGCATCCTGAATCGTTGACAAACGATGCGCAATCGCTATCGTCGTTCGGCCCTTTCTCATTTTTTCAAGGGCCGCTTGGATCGCTTCCTCTGTTTCTGTATCAATATTGGCTGTTGCCTCATCCAGCACAAGGATCTTCGGATTGGTTGCAATCGTCCGGGCAAAGGCAATTAGCTGTCTTTGGCCGCTCGAAAAGGTTGCTCCCCTTTCAACCACCTTATCTTCATAACCATGTTCCAATTTTTCGATAAACGCATCGGCTTGAACAAATTGGGCCGCTTCAATGACTTGTTCGTCGGTCATTTCTTGATTATGGAGGCGGATATTATCCTTAACCGTTCCAAAGAACAAAAACGGATCCTGTAGAACGAGCCCCATTTTGTCACGCAGTTCTTTACGTGGATAATCCTTTAGCGAAACTCCATCGATTTGGATTTCACCTCGATCGAACTCGTAAAAACGCATAAGCAGATTAATGATCGAGCTCTTCCCGCTCCCCGTGTGACCAACGAGCGCCACCGTTTCCCCTGGTTTTGCCGTGAACGAAATATCTTTCAGCACATCCTGTTTGCCATCATAGGAAAAACTGACATGACGAAAATCAATTTCGCCCTCTTCAATCTTTTTGCCCACATCTTTCTGTTCAGGAGCCATATCGGTTTCATCGAGTAAATGAAATACCCTCGCTCCAGCGACAATCGCCTGCTGGTACATCGAAAGGCGCATCATCATATTATTGACCGGTTCAAAGAAACGATCCAAATAGTTGATAAATGCGTACAGAACACCTACTTCAATCGGACTTTCGAACGAGTTAATCCCGAAAAAGCTGAGGATCAGCATAAGGGCAAGGGTGTATACCATATCGACAGCCGGCCGTAGCAGCAAGCCATCCACTTTAATATTTTTCATTCCCGATAAATAATGCTTTTTATTGATACTATCGAATTCATCACGGAGCCGCTGCTCTTGGCGAAACATTTGAATGATCGACATACCTTGCAGTGATTCACTCAGCTTTGCATTCAATTGACTCAATCGTTCCCTCATATCCTGGTAAAAAATAGAGCTGTATTTCCGATAAAGATGGATAATCAAATAGATAAACGGAAGAATCAATAAACAAAAAACAGCCAGCTTAACATTCAAAATAAACATGGCGACAAAGATGCCGATCATCAAGAATCCGCTTTGGATAAACGTCACCAAAACGGTTACGAACATATCCTTTATCGCTTCGGTGTCATTGGTGACCCGCGACACAATACTGCCCGCCGGTGTCTTATCGAAATAGCGCAGCCCTAATGATTGGACCTTTGTAAATACATCGACCCGAAGCTGATGAATGATTTTTACGGCAATCTCCTGGAATTTTACTAATTGAAAATAAGAGACAATGACATTGGCAATTTGAATCGAAAGATAGGCTGCCCCTAAAGTGAACAAGGGCTGGAAGCTTAAATTTCTTGGCGTTAAATAATCATCGATAAACACCTTCACGATGATTGGACCGACAACATCGCCAGTCGTGGTCAGCAATAGTAAGCTAAACGCCAAAACAATCAAACGGAGATGTGGTTTCGTATAGGTTAACAGCCGATAGAGAACGTGACGCTGCTGTTTATTGGTTAAGACGGTGGTTTTATCCATAATCACCCTCCTTGCTCGACGAGATCTTCAAGCTGCTGGCGCAAAAACATTTCTTTATACCAGCCTTTTTGCTCCATTAATTCCTCATGACTTCCGCTTTCTATCATTCGCCCTTCGTCCAGAACGATAATGAGATCTGCATGCTGGATCGCGCTTAAGCGGTGCGAGGTGATCATCGTTGTTTTTCCAGCTCGGTTTTGTTTGAGCGACGAAAGGATCGCCTCTTCTGTTTTTGCATCAACAGCGGAAAGCGAATCATCAAGAATTAACACTTCCGGATTCATGAGCAGTGCTCGTGCAATCGAGATTCTTTGTTTTTGCCCCCCTGATAACGAGACGCCTCTTTCGCCGACGACAGTTTCATATCCTTCCGAGAAATGCAAAATGTCTTCGTGAATATTGGCAACCTTTGCTGCATTGTCTATTTCAGCTTTGGAGGCATCATAACGTGCGAAGGCAATATTTTCAGCAATCGTTGCTGAAAATAAGAAATGGTCCTGTGGTACATACCCAATCGCCGCCCTTAACTTTTCGATTTTATAATGAGTCAACGGCTTTCCGCCAAAGCGAATGTTCACTTCGTCCCCCTCAAATTCACGAATAAGCAATTTAAGGAGGGTGGTTTTCCCAGAACCGGTTTTACCGGCAATCCCCAACGTTTCTCCTTGTTTTAGGCGGAAGGCAATATTGGTTAGAACAGGGCTCTGCTCATTGGGGTAGGTAAAGCTAGTAATCTGATACTCAATATCTCCACTTGGGATGAGGTCAACAGCATCCGGTCGGTCTGCAATTTCTACTTTTTCATTGAGTAGTGCTGCTACGCGGTCATACGAAGCACGACCTCTTTCAACGATATTAAAGAGCCAACCAAATGCGAGCATCGGCCAGATCAGCAATCCTAAATAAGTCGTAAAGGAAATTAATTGTCCTATCGATAATTCCCCTTTAAGCACATAGCTTGAACCAACACTGACGGCGAGAAAAAAGGAAATTCCGACGATAATCGAAATGGTTGGGTCGTATAAGGAATCTACCTTGGCGACTGAAATATTTTTAGCCACTACATCTTCCGATTGGCGTTTGAAGTCTTGAATATCTTCTTGTTCCTGTCCGAAGGTTTTGATTACTTTTATCCCTGTGATACTTTCTTGTGTTTTGTCATTGAGTGAGGAAAAGGCTTCCTGAGCTTTATGGAAACGCTTATGAAGATGGGTTCCGTACCAGCTTGTTAAAACGGCCATTATTGGCATTGGGATGAGGCTGATCAGCGTCAATTTCCAACTAATCGTGGCAGCCATGGTAATGATGACAAATCCACCGGTTGCAATCGAGTCTACCAAGGTCAGTATTCCCATTCCTGCGGTTTGCTGGATGGCTTGCAAGTCGTTTGTGGCATGGGCCATTAAATCCCCGACGCGTCGTTTCTGATAAAAGGATGGAGACATTCTTGTGAAATGATGATAGAGCTGATTTCTTAGAAGCATGGAGAGCTTTACCGCTGAACCAAATATTTTTATTCGCCAAAAATAGCGAAGGACATACATGGCTATCCCTGAGAAAAGCAGAATAACAACCCACTTAACTAATATCGAAGAGGTGATCGTTTGATCGTGAATATGATCAACTAAGATGCCAATCACTTTAGGAGGTACTAATTGCAGTAAGGCTACGACGCCAAGAATAAAGATTCCGGAAAGATAGGCCTTTTTTTCTTGTTTAAAGAACCATAGTAAATCAAGAAATACTTTCATACTTCCCTCCGCCCCTTTATATATATTCATGCTCAAACAGTCTAACAAATTTTCTTAAAATAGGAAAATAAAAAGGGTTTCCGCCTAACCGATTAATTAAACCCGTTTGCTATGCAATGATATAAATATTCCTTTATAGCATCTTTTCATTCCAACAAAAAAACCACCTTTCTTTGGTTAGTTTCCAACAGAAAAGTGGTTTTGGTTTTAAGAAATTGAAAGGTAAGCAATTATAAGACAAAATCTTGATGAAAAATACACACTACAAAATTTCGCAGGGGGTAAAATTCATCTTATAATTGCCTTCAAAAGATTTACTTGCCACCTTGTTTATTCATGGCGTTCAACATTTGATTAATTTTCTTTTGTGATGGTTTCATGCCCATTTGCATCATCATCATTTTTAACATTTGTTCGTTGATTGGCGGATTTTTCTTTAAATAGTCCATCATATACTTACGTGCAATGAAAAATCCTAGAGCTACACCAGCAGCTAATGCCAGTACGCCAACTAGAATATAAACCCACATATAAAAACTTCCTCCTTCATGTTGTCTATCATACAGTGTACTAGACCAAAGGTAATTATACAATATTTGCACCGAATTTTGTTCTTTTTAGACAAATTTTCTTTCTTTAATTGGATTCAACCATCCGTAGCGCTGATGTTGGAAATCCATGGCTAGAAAGGAGGACTCACATTGGCGGAGTGCTTCGAAGAAAATCGTTTCCGAATCAAAGCTTCCTTTTGACTCCAAGAAGATAACCCGATCACTGATTTTAAGCTTGGCTGCGCTAAAAATTCCTTTTCTTTCTATATAATATACCCCGTTTTCATAGTGAAATTCCTTAATTTTACTCAGCTTTTGAACGAGTGTTTTCTGAACACGAAGACTCGGAATCGGTTTTGTAATATATTGTATTTGTCTTTCAATAATTTTCTTTAATTCCCCTTGTGCATGATCTTTTTCAAGAAACAAGTGAAAAAACAAACGTTCTTTTCCAAAATAATGGGAGGCAAACTCATCTTCTATTAAATAAAGTTGATAGGTTCTCAATATAAAACCTCCTTTGCGGACATGCTCTTTTTCTCATTATAGAAAAAAGTCAATGGGAGGTTTGTCTTAAAGCGTCAAAAACAAGCACTAGTTTTGTCGAATTCTTTCCTATTTCACGCCATAACAAAAGGAGAGCGGAACCGCTCCCCTTCTTAATACCCCTTTATAAAAACCCCTATGGTCAATCTCCCTTAATACCCTTTTGCACTTTCTTTTGTAACTTTTTCTTTAAAGAGGAAATAGCTCCAAATTTGATACCCGATGACAATAGGTACAAAAATAACAGCCACCGTGAACATGACCTTTAAGTTAAGGGCACTACCCGCTGCATCATATAAGGTGACGCTGTACTTATCATCAATGATCGATGTAAGCATATTTGGGAACATGCCAATAAATCCTGTCGCCATTTGTAAGACAATGGCTAAGCAAACAGTCGTAAATGCTGCGCCAATCTTATCTTTAAAAACAAAGACAACCGTTAGCATAATCGAAATGAGCGATAAACTAGGCACCAACCATAATAGTGGGACCTCATTAAAGTTGTTGGCAATCGGCGTCATATTCATTGTTGCCACAAAAAAGATCGCTAAGACTGCTGCTGCAATCATTGAATAGGTTCTCGCCATTTTTTTGCAGCGATTCACAACTTCTCCCACAGTTTTTAATTGAATCCAAAGCGAGCCTGATAATAAGAACAATGTTACAAATAGAATTCCTCCAAGCAGGCCATACGGATTTAACAGACTTAATAGATTCCCCTCATAGCCATTCTCACCAATTAATAAGCCGCGGTACAAATTCGCGAAAGCAACGCCGAATAATAGGGCAATCAAAAAGCTTGCAACCGCAAACGCCCATTTCCAAGATGTTTGCCATCGCGGAGAATCAACCTTGTGCATAAACTCAAGGCCTGTCGCACGAATAAACAGTGAAAATAAGATTAAGAATAGAGCTTCATAAAGGAACGAGAACATGTCTGCGTATGCCCCAGGAAATGCTGCAAACGTTGCACCACCTGCGGTAATCAGCCATACTTCATTTCCACCCCAAAACGGTCCAATTGCTTCCTGCAATTGATTACGCTCGGCACGGTTTTTTGTAACGAACGGTAACAACATGCCTGTTCCAAGTGTATAACCATCTAAGAAAATGTAAACGGTCCAAATTAATCCCCAGAGACCAAACCATGTCACGGCTAAGAAATCATGAGACATAAGTTTCGACACCTCCCTTTGCTGTGCTTAATCCTTCTGGTCCTTTTTTCGCATATTTGATAATTAAGTATACATCCGCAATGAGTAAGACCGTGTAAAATGCGATCAAACTGACTAAAGAAAACCAAATTTGTCCAAGTGAAATTGGTGATACAGCATTGGCGGTCTTCATTAAACCATATACCACCCAAGGCTGACGGCCCACTTCTGCAACCATCCATCCTAGGTTAATGGCTAAATATGGTAATAACACAGAGTAAAGGACAAATTTTAAATATTTCTTAGATTCTACTAAGCGGTTTTTCCGGTAAAGATATGCACCATACCAGGTGATAGCTAAGAAATATAAGCCGAGTGCGATCATTGCTCGGAAACTATAAAATACTAAGCTTACATTTGGGCGTTCATCCTTAGGAAAATCTTTTAATCCAGTTACTTCCCCATCAAATTTATTTGTATAGAAGAAGCTGCCAAGCTTTGGAATCGTTAATGCTTCAAAAGCATTCCGACTATTTTCCGGATCAGGAATTTGGATAATGCTGAAAGGTAACTCGGTTTGAGTTTCCCAAACACTTTCCATTGCCGCTCCTTTAGCTGGTTGAACACTTGTTGCATAAACACCTGATTGATGTCCTAAAAATGGAGTTGCTGTACTGGCAAATAGTGCCATAATAAGTCCGTATTTGAATGATTTTTTGAAGAAGTCCACATCTTTTTTTCTTAGTAAATGGTAGGCACTTACTGCCATAACAAAAAATGAACCAACTATGTAACAGGCAATGACAGTGTGGAAAAACATATGCCATGCATAAGGATTTGTTACAAGTGCGCTAAAGCTTTCAAGCTCAACTCGACCATTTTTCAATGTATATCCAACCGGGTTTTGCATAAAACCATTTGCGGTGATAATCCAAAGAGCCGAAATGTTGGTGCCAAGGGCAACCATCCAGATCGAAAATGCCCGCATTTTTGCTGAAAATTTGTTTCTGCCAAATAACCAAATCCCCATAAAGGTCGATTCTAGGAAAAAGGCGAGCAATGCCTCAATGGCGAGTGGTGATCCAAAAATATCTCCTACATATCTTGAGTATTCCGACCAGTTTGTACCAAACTGGAATTCCATGGTGATTCCTGTGATCACACCTAGGACAAAATTTATTGAAAAAAGCTTGCCCCAGAAATCGGCCATTCTACGATACTGCAAGTCTCCTGTACGAGCGTAATTGGTTTCCATAATGGCTACCAAGATAACCAGCCCGATCGTTAATGGTACGAATAGAAAATGGTAAAAAACTGTAATTGCAAATTGGAGCCTGCTTAACAATAAAACCCCATCCATCATAATCCCTCCTATTTCCATAACTTACAAATCTCATTTACATTATATTACTAAAATATTTTTTAGAACCTCGGAATTGTTACCGAAATGTGACACACTATTGAATAAATTGTGTCATTAATCACAAATGTGATAAATGTAATTGATTCATAGGAGAAACTAATGATGATTCACCTTTTAATAACGAAAAAAAGGAACGAATCATAAGATTCGTTCCAAACTTAATTACGATATTTAATTGTTAGCAACCAATGCCTTCACAATCGCTACAACATTCTCAGTTGTGAAACCGTATTCTTGCATAATTTTTTCACCTGGAGCAGATGCACCGAATTGATCAATCGCCAATACTTCACCTTCATCCCCAGTATATTTATGCCAGCCTAGTGATGATCCCATCTCAATTCCTAAGCGCTTTTTAACGTTTTTAGGAAGAACGGATTCTTTGTATTCTTTAGATTGCGCTTCAAAGCGATCCCAAGAAGGCATGCTGACTACTGCAACATCGATTCCTTCGCTTGCAAGCGCTTTTTGTGCTTCAATCGCTAATCCAACTTCAGAACCAGCTGCTAAAATTAATGCGTCTGCTGTTTCTTTTCCAGATGGAGAAACAACATAAGCTCCTTTGGAAACGCCCTCATATGCATTTTCAGCTGTTCCTTTAATAGTCGGAAGATCTTGACGAGTTAAAACAAGTGCAGTTGGAACTGATCTAGATTCTAATGCTAACTTCCATGCAGCCGCTGTTTCATTTCCATCTGCTGGACGAACAACTGAAAGTCCAGGCATTGCACGAAGTCCAGCTAATTGCTCGATTGGCTCATGTGTTGGTCCATCTTCCCCAACCGCAATACTATCATGAGTAAATACATACGTTACTGGAAGACCCATTAATGCTGATAAACGAATCGCCGGCTTCACGTAATCGGAGAATACAAAGAATGTTCCTCCAAATACTTTCAATCCACTATGAAGAGCCATACCGTTTAAAGCTGCGCCCATCGCAAATTCACGGACACCAAACCAAATGTTGCGGCCTTCATACGAATTACGAGAATAATCTCCCGCACCTTTAATGGTCGTTTTGTTTGATCCAGCAAGGTCAGCGGATCCACCAAAGAAGTAAGGAACGTTTTTAGCAATCGCATTTAACACTTCACCAGAAGATGCACGGCTTGCTAAGCTTTTCCCTTCTTGGTAAACCGGGATATCCTTATCCCATCCTTCAGGCAATTCGCCTTTAGCACCTTGTTCAAATTGAACGGCTAATTCAGGATAAGCTGCTTTATATTGAGCAAATAAGTCATTCCACTCTTTTTCTTTGTTCACTCCATTTTCAACAACTAATTGGTTGAAATGGCTGTAAACATCTGCAGGAACATGGAAGTCTTCTTCGAAGTCCCATTGGTACGCTTCCTTCGTAAGCTTTAACTCATTGGCACCAAGCGGTGATCCATGAACATCAGATTTTCCTGATTTATTCGGAGAACCATAGCCAATAACTGTTTTTACTTCGATTAAAGTTGGATGAGTAAGATCTTGTTTTGCTGTTTCGATCGCTTGAGCAATCGCAGCTAAATCGTTGCCATCTTCAACACGAAGATATTGCCAGCCGTACGCTTTAAAGCGTCCTTCAACACTTTCAGAGAAGGACTTATTTAGTTCTCCATCTAAAGAGATGTCATTTGAATCATAAAGAACGATCATGCGACCAAGTTGAAGGTGAGCCGCTAAGGAAGCAGCTTCTGCCGAAACGCCCTCCATTAAGTCTCCATCTCCACAAATTGAGTATGTATAATGGTCGATCACATTAAAGTTGTCTTTGTTGTATTGTGCAGCTAAATGTCTTTCTGCCATTGCAATCCCAACCGCCATCGCAATCCCTTGACCTAACGGACCGGATGTTGCATCAACGCCTGGTGTATGACCAAATTCAGGATGCCCTGGAGTCTTGCTGCCCCATTGACGGAAATTCTTTAAATCTTCAATTGATAAGCCATATCCGGATAAGTGAAGCAAGCTATATAATAACGCGGATCCATGACCTGCAGAAAGCACAAAGCGATCTCGGTTAATCCAATTAGGATTTTTAGGATTATGGTTCATAAACCGTGTCCAAAGGGTATACGCCATTGGAGCTGCTCCCATTGGCATGCCCGGGTGGCCGGAGTTTGCTTTTTCTATCGCATCAATCGACAATGTACGGATAGAATTAATCGACAAAGAATCGATCTGTTCAAACATGTGTGTCATCCTTTCCATTTTTAATCAATACATTACTCTTTTAATATTATAGTGCTTGTCTTTTTTACACAACAAATTGTATTGCTTTTTTTCAAAAAAATGAGCTAATCTCTCTTATTATGACAAAAAGCTTAAACTATATAATATTTAATTTCATGTTTTCTCTTTCATCTGTCGAAATTGTTTATTATGATATATTCATGTCGATTTTCTCCTGTAAAGACATCTGTTAAGATGAAAGTAATATACATACTAATGAAACGAATTGATAGGAGAAGAACTTACTAAATTGGACAAAATAATAGGAGATTATTCGTTAATCATGATTGGAGAGGTAAAAAATGAACGGAAACAAATCAATATCTCAGCGTAAACTTCTTGGAATTGCTGGTCTTGGCTGGTTATTTGATGCGATGGACGTCGGTATGTTGTCTTTCGTTATTGCTGCCCTACAAAAAGACTGGGGCCTGTCCGCTCAGCAAATGGGCTGGATCGGCAGTATTAATTCAATCGGGATGGCAGTTGGAGCTTTAGTGTTTGGATTAATGGCCGATCGAATGGGCCGAAAAAACGTCTTCATCATCACCTTATTGCTTTTCTCAATCGGCAGTGGCTTGTCGGCTTTTGCTACTACTTTAACCATATTTATGCTTTTACGTTTTTTAATTGGTATGGGATTAGGGGGAGAATTACCGGTTGCTTCTACCTTAGTTTCTGAAATGGTTTCGGCTGAAAAAAGAGGTCGGGTTGTCGTGTTGCTTGAAAGCTTTTGGGCTGGCGGTTGGTTAATTGCTGCACTCATCTCCTACTTTATTATCCCGAGATTCGGTTGGGAAACAGCTTTACTGATTAGTGCCCTGCCAGCATTTTATGCGATTTATCTACGAATCGGCTTACCCGATTCACCACAGTTCACAGCACAGAAAGGTAATCGAAAGAATTCTATTCTTCAAAACATTACATCTGTATGGGCAAAACCACATACGGTTCAAACAACGATGTTATGGATTTTATGGTTTTGCGTCGTATTTTCCTATTACGGTATGTTTTTGTGGCTCCCAAGTGTAATGGTGATGAAGGGCTTCAGCTTAATTAAAAGCTTTCAATATGTACTCATTATGACACTTGCCCAGTTGCCTGGTTATTTCACTGCCGCATGGTTTATTGAAAAAATGGGAAGAAAGTTCGTTCTCGTTACTTATTTACTGGGCACAGCAGTGAGTGCATATTTCTTCGGTGTAGCTGAATCACTTGGACTTCTCATTACTTCCGGGATCTTTTTATCTTTCTTTAATTTAGGGGCATGGGGTGCGCTTTATGCTTATACTCCAGAGCAATATCCGGCAGTTATTCGCGGTACCGGGGCAGGGATGGCCGCTTCGTTCGGTCGAATCGGGGGAATTCTCGGGCCATTATTGGTTGGTTATCTTGTCGCTCAAAAAACGGCGATTCCAGTCATGTTCACGATCTTTACAGTTGCGATTATTATTGGTGCTTTAGCGGTGTTATTGCTTGGTAAGGAAACGAAGAATACTGAGTTGACTTAAGAGGCGTTGGAGTACTTTAAAGGCTTGGTGAGGTGCTAGAACAATTTTTATAAAAACAAAAAAGGAGGAATACATTTTCGCGATGTATTTCTCCTTTTTAATTATTAGTGTAGACGCTTTTTCGCCTGGAATCTTTTTAATTTTTCAGGTGTAACGTCATTGCCTTCTGGATCAATTACCTTTACATTTTCGAGCGTATTAAGCATTTGCGAGCGAAACGTCTCTAAGTATTTCGCACGAAGCTTGGAGCGTTCTTTCGCCTCTTCTTGCGTTAATCCCGTTGTCTTTGCTTTTTTCGCCAGTTCATTAATTCTTGCAATTAATTCATTTAGTTGCATCGTTAAACTCCTTTTTGAAAACTGTCAACTAAATGCCATAATACTAAATGTCGGCGTTTTTTACAAGTTGGATGTTTTGATTTTCAAGGGATTCGATATAATTCTGGTACCTGCGGTGGACTGTTGCTTTCGATACGTCATAGCCAAATCCTCTTAACGTGGCAGCAATTTCTGCAAAGGTTAATTCATTTTTTCTTAACCTGACGATCTCCTCGATCGGGACCTCTATTTGTTTTCTACCTGTGTTCGTACCTTGATTTTTTAAATTGTTTTGAGGCTCATAGCCGCTTTTTACTGCTCGTTGCATACCTCTTCTAATTTTAATATTGTGCAATTTACGTTGGTATTCCTCAACCATACCGACGATTTTTAAAACCATCGAATCTGCTTCCGAAATCCGCAATTCACCATTATGATCAATAGCATATAGCTTTACATTTTCTTTTAAGATACAGTGGAGCAGGACAATTTTCGTATTCCCACGGCCAAGTCGTGTTTCATCTTGAATGAGAACCGCATTAATATCTTTTTCTTTAATCAACGTCAAAAGCTGTAACATCCCATCCCGATCGAGCTCATAGCCGCTGGCCTGTTCCCTGATAACAGTGTGGATGTGAAATCCATGTTGGCGAGCCAACTGAATAAGTTCCTCTTCCTGTCTTGCTAAAGAAGTTTCTTGAGTATCTTTTGTCGTACTTACCCGACAATATATAATTGCATTCTTTGTTTTCATGATCGTAACCTCTTTATTGATTTACTCCCCTGCCAGAACGGTAATATCTACATTTGTATTTGTCTCTTCTACCGGAATAACAAGGTTATCACCAGGATAAATCTCATCTCCAGCAATTTCATTATTCTTTTCAACCCATTGAATAAATTCAGAAGACGACATTGAATGACGATCAGAATATTCTTCTGCGATTTCCCACAATGACTCTCCTTCTTTAACTGTCACATTTATAAACTCATCTGTTTTATCTAATTTATGTATAAGAGCAAAAATCGAAATATAACTAATTGCAACTAAAATAATTACATAAGAATAACGTTCCCAAAGTTTTTTCATGATTAGCACCCCTACTATACGAATGAATGTTCTGTTTTTATTATAGACCGAACATTCGTTTGTGTCAACGAAAAATTCGAACTTATGTTTGTATCAAAAGTTGATAAATGCTATAATGAGATCAAGTAGAAAACCATATGAGGTGGGAAGAATGACAAAATTATCTAAGCGGCAGCAAAATATTTTAGATTTCATAAAAGAAGAAGTTAGAAAAAAAGGTTATCCCCCTTCCGTACGGGAAATTGGAGAAGCTGTCGGTTTAGCTTCGAGCTCAACAGTACATGGACATTTAGCTCGACTTGAAAGCAAAGGTCTGATTCGCCGCGATCCAACCAAACCTCGGGCTATTGAGATTTTAGAAATAGATGAACAAAGCCATATTCCAAGAACCAATGTCATTAATGTCCCTGTAATTGGTAAAGTTACTGCAGGTACTCCAATTACAGCAATAGAGAATGTTGAAGAATATTTTCCACTTCCAGATTCATTAGCAGCCGGGGACGAAAATGTATTTATGCTAGAGGTTATGGGAGACAGTATGATTGAAGCTGGGATTCTGGATGGGGATTACGTCATCGTCAAACAGCAAAAAACGGCTCAGAACGGCGAAATTGTTGTCGCGATGACTGAAGATGACGAGGCTACCGTGAAAAGATTTTTTAAGGAAAAAGATTACATACGTTTGCAGCCGGAGAATTCCTCACTATCACCTATTATCTTGCAGAATGTTTCGATTCTCGGGAAGGTAATTGGAGTTTATCGGCATATCCATTAAGATTTGTGATTCTAGGATACTATTAAAGTGTGGGCCTTGAGGGTGTTGATCCTCGGGGCTTTTTTGTTTTTTGGGTTTGTTCGGGGGTTCGGTGTACTGGTGAATCGACGCTTTAGTTCCCTTTTTTTGATTTCTACTGGGGTTTCAGGGCACTAATTTACACTTTAGTTCCCTATTTTGGATTTCTACTTAGCTTTTAGGGTACTAACTTACAGTTTAGTTCCCTCTTTTTTGTTTCCCCGGTGATTTCAGGGCACTAACTTATACTTTAGTTCCCTCTTTTTGATTTCCGCGACACTTTTAGGGCACTAACTCTCACTTTAGTTTCCTCGTCTAAATTTCCGCAAGGTGTATAGGCACATTAAAACTCCATCAAAACAAAAAACCCTCAACGCATAAAGCGTCAAGGGCTTTTCTATCCTTATTAATACATTTTCATGTATTGTTCTCTTTCCCATGGATGAACTTGAGTACGGAACATATCCCACTCGATTTCTTTTGCTTCAACGAAGTGCTCAAGGATGTGGTTTCCTAAACCTGCAACGATTACTTCGTCAGCTACTAGGTTTTCAAGAGCATCGAATAAAGTTGCTGGAAGATCGTCGATACCTGCTTCAACGCGCTCTTCTTTCGTCATTACATAGATGTTACGGTCTACTGGAGCTGGAGGAGTTAAATTGTTCTTAATTCCGTCTAAACCAGCTTTTAATAGAACTGCCATTGCTAAGTATGGGTTAGCAGCAGGGTCAACGCTACGTACTTCGATACGAGTACTTAATCCGCGAGAAGCTGGGATACGGATAAGCGGTGAACGGTTGCGAGCTGACCAAGCAACGTAACAAGGAGCTTCGTAACCAGGTACAAGACGCTTATAAGAGTTTACAGTTGGGTTTGTTACAGCTGTAAATCCTTGAGCGTGCTTGATTACACCAGCGATGAATTGGTTAGCTGTTTCGCTTAATTCTAATGGCTTGCTTGTATCATAGAATGCGTTTTCGCCATCTTTGAATAATGAAAGGTTGCAGTGCATACCAGAACCGTTTACACCGAATAATGGTTTTGGCATGAATGTAGCATGGAGACCATGCTTACGAGCGATTGTTTTAACGACTAGCTTGAACGTTTGAATTTGGTCACAAGCTGTTAAAGCATCAGCATATTTAAAGTCGATTTCGTGTTGTCCAGGAGCTACTTCATGGTGAGAAGCTTCGATTTCAAAGCCCATCTCTTCAAGCTCAAGAACGATATCACGACGGCAGTTTTCACCAAGGTCAGTTGGTGCTAAGTCAAAGTATCCACCGTTATCATTTAGTTCAAGGGTTGGTTCGCCTTTTTCATCTAATTTGAATAGGAAGAATTCTGGCTCAGGTCCTAAGTTAAAGTTAGTGAATCCTAACTCTTTCATTTCGTTAAGAACACGCTTCAAGTTGTTGCGTGGGTCTCCTTCAAATGGAGTTCCATCTGCATTGTAGATATCACAGATTAGACGAGCAACTTTACCTTTTTCAGCAGTCCAAGGGAAAACTACCCATGTATTTAAGTCTGGAGTTAAGTACATGTCTGATTCTTCGATACGTACAAATCCTTCAATTGAAGATCCGTCGAACATCATTTTGTTGTCTAAAGCTTTTTCAAGCTGGCTAACTGGGATCTCAACGTTCTTAATTGTTCCAAGGATATCCGTAAATTGCAGGCGGATAAACTTAACGTTTTCTTCTTGTGCCATGCGGAAAATGTCATCTTTAGTGTACTTTGCCATTTCGGTATTTCCTCCCTTTTTTAAAAAAACTATAAAATATTATTGAAAAAAGCGCGACATATGACCTTGCCTCATTGGACCGCGATTAAAGCGACCCGCTTGCAGCAATTCGTTACGAAGGAGTTTTCTAATCTCATTATCAGTCAACTCTCGTCTTGCTTTTTCACTCTCTTGTTTCATTTCTTGAGGCAGTTCGGCATTTTTTGCAAATAACTGCTTAATACCGGCAAGATTAACTCCTTGATCAATTAAATCCTTAATTTCTAGGAGCTTATCAATATCATTAAGTGAAAACATTCTTCTTTTCCCATCAGTTCTGGCCGGAGAAATCAGTTCATGCTCTTCATAGTACCGTATTTGTCGGGCGGATAAATCTGTGAGTTGCATAACCGTTCCGATGGGAAACAGCGGCATTGTTCGACGTATTTCGCTTCCGCTCAAATCGATTTCTCCTCCTTAGTTTTCCTACTTCTTGTGTACATTATATTCTGCGTTAGAAATTCTGTCAATATCATGTTAGATTTTATAACACCAATTAAAAATAAAATTTTTGAATATTTATAATAGGCCTACATCCTTGTTTATAATACACTTTTCACATAAATAATTCCAACTTTTTCGAGGATTTCCGTAAGTTTTTGACAAATTATTTTTTTATTTGGATTAGTTCTTTCTCTAAGAGATGATTTAAGGCTGTACAAATTGCGATTTTTACATGGGAGTAGGTTAATCCGCCTTGTACATAGGCCACATATGGTGGTCTGGTCGGTCCGTCTGCTGTCAGCTCAATGCTCGCGCCTTGAATAAACGTACCTGCTGCCATAATGACGTCATCCTCGTAGCCGGGCATATAGCTTGGATACGGGGTGACATGGGAGTTGATTGGTGATGCATATTGGATCGCCTGACAAAAAGCGACCATCTTATCACGGTCATCAAATTGAACCGATTGAATCAAGTCTGTTCTTGTCGAGTCCCATCTAGGATGCGTGTTCATTCCTAGTCTTTCGAGCATTGCAGCTGTAAACACTGCTCCTTTTAACGCTTGCCCAACCACATGAGGTGCCAAGAAGAAACCTTGGTACATTTCTTGTAGACTATATAATGATGCTCCGGCTTCGGCTCCAATTCCAGGTGAGGTCATTCGATACGAGCACGCCTCAACATATTGCTGCTTTCCGACAATGTAACCGCCCGTTTTCGCTAGGCCTCCGCCAGGATTTTTAATCAAAGAACCCGCCATGAGATCCGCTCCGACATGGCACGGTTCCATGTCTTCTACAAACTCTCCATAACAGTTGTCGACAAATACGACTACATCCTCTTTGATTTCCTTAACGAACTTGATCATTTCGTTAATTTCGGCGATGGTAAACGATGGTCTGGTCGCATACCCCTTCGAGCGTTGGATTCCAATCATCTTTGTGTTTGGACCGATTGCTTTAGTAACCGCATCGAAATTAACTTGGCCTTCATCGGTAAGCGCCACACTTTGATACGATATCCCAAATTCCTTTAGTGACCCAACACCATTTCCTCGAATACCAACGATTTCTTCTAATGTGTCGTATGGTTTTCCGGTTATGTAAAGAAGCTCGTCTCCTGGACGCAGAATTCCAAATAGTGCAATCGAGATAGCATGGGTTCCGGAGATAATTTGCGGCCTAACTAATCCGGCTTCAGCTCCAAAAACTTCAGCATATATTTTTTCCAACGTATCACGGCCGATATCATCATATCCGTAACCGGTGGACGGAATAAAATGTGAGTCACTTACCTTATTATTTTGATAGCTTTGGAGGACGCGAAATTGGTTTGTTTCGATTCGTTCCTCAATTTGTTTATGAATTGGTTCAATTTGTGTTTCTACTTCTTTTACTAATGTTTGTAATACTTCCCCGTGTACGAGCTGTTGATACATCCTTTTTCCCCTATCTTAAACTGAAAATTTTTTGAGTTGCCCAGCGATTTGCTGGTCAGCGTATGCAAACCCTTTACAAGAGTACATTTGCTTTTCCTCATCAAAAACAAGCTCTCGTAAAATCGTTTCATTTTTTAATTGAGAAAGAAGCTTTCCTTCTGTCGCCGGAACATGGACATAGTATGATTCCATTAAACCGATGACCAATTCCTCGATCTTTTGCTTTAGTCTTTGACGGTCTTCTTGTTCAAAAGCACTGATTACAATCGTTTCAGTCTTGGCCGTCGGCACAAAGTCATGGTGCATTGCATCCCTCTTATTATATACAGTCAATTGCGGGAGATGCTCGTTTTCAAGCTCCTCTAATAACTGCTGAACTGTTTTTTCATGTTGGAAATAATCAGGATTAGAACAATCGACGACATGAAGCAACAGATTAGCCTCGTTAACTTCCTCTAAGGTGGACCTGAATGCGGCGATTAAAGTTGTCGGTAAATCCTGCAAGAAACCAACTGTATCAGTTATAAGCGAAGTAAATCCACTTGGCAGAATCATTTTGCGTGTCGTTGGATCCAGGGTAGCGAAAAGCTGATTTTCTTCAAGCGTATCCGCTTCAGTTAATCGATTAAATAAAGTCGATTTCCCTGCATTTGTATAGCCAACAATCGCGATTTGGAAGGCTTTGTTTTTCTTCCGTCTTTCACGATAGCGGTCTCGATGTCCGACAATAACCTTAAGCTGCACTTTGATATCATCAATGCGCCGACGAATATGGCGGCGGTCCGATTCAAGCTTTGTTTCCCCCGGTCCTCTTGTCCCGATTCCCGCACCAAGTCTTGATAATTGCGTTCCCTGGCCCACTAGCCGAGGCAGCATATATTGAAGCTGGGCCAATTCCACCTGCAATTTTCCTTCCTTTGATTGGGCGCGCTGGGCAAAAATATCAAGAATAAGCTGAGTTCGGTCAATAACCCTAGCATCAAATTCTCTGGACAAATTTCGAATTTGGCTTGGTGATAACTCATCATTAAAAATAATGATATCTGGTTCGAGTTCTTCTGCTAAATTCTTCAGCTCTTCTATTTTACCTTTCCCGATATAGGTTGCGGGATGGACCCGATCCCTTTTTTGACTTAACGAAATCAGGACCTGTCCTTTTGCTGTATCGGTAAGAGATGCAAGCTCTTCCATTGAGTATTGAAAATGAAGATCATCCACCATTGCAGTTTGACAGCCGACTAATATAACCTTTTCTAAATCCGCTTGTCGTTCCAATAAACAACCTTCTTTCTTTATGTAACTGTGTTGCTATCCATATCATAACAAAATATCATTAATTTCCATAATGTATCATTATTCAGGATATTTTTCCCCAATAAAATAGTTGAATTTCCTACATTCCATGTTAAAATTTTAATATTGAATTCACGAAATTGTCATTTATTTATAAATATAGGCAAGTTAGCGGGAGTTGGAAACGGAATGACCTGGGAAGTATTAAGTATAATCGGAACAATTGCCTTTGCTGCGAGCGGTGCGTATGTAGCAATGGAAGAAGAATATGATATTTTAGGAGTTTACATTCTTGGGATCGTTACCGCTTTTGGCGGAGGAGCTATCCGGAATTTGTTAATCGGTGTTCCCGTATCTGCACTTTGGGATCAAGGAATCTATTTCTCAGTTGCTTTACTATCCATTACGATCATCTTTTTGTTTCCAAATAAATTGCTGCAGCATTGGCAGCGCTGGGGCAATTTTTTTGATGCCCTCGGTTTATCAGCCTTTGCGATTCAAGGGGCACTTTACGCGACGAAAATGGAGCATCCGATTAGTGCGGTGATTGTGGCTGCGATTCTGACCGGTGCCGGCGGCGGAATCATCCGCGACTTACTTGCGAAACGAAAGCCGCTTGTATTAAAGGATGAAATCTATGGGCTATGGGCTATTCTTGCTGGCCTTGTAATAGGGCTGGATTTTGCCCAGTCTGGAATTGAGCTTTATATTTTATTTTTTGTGATTACTAGTTTACGGATTCTTTCTTATACGTATAATTGGAAGCTGCCTATTCGCAGCATGGCTCCACAGGATAAGCTTCAAGGTATGCCGGAGCAATAAACGATTAAATTTTGAGCGATATAGATAAAAGCTGGCCGTGGTGGCCAGCTTTTTTTTGAAAAATCAAAGTCACTTCCAAGCTCAATCATTCTTCTTCAAACACTAAATCATTGCTCCTTATCGTTAATAGCTCGTGCCGGTCGTAACTGTTTTGCATGAGGATCCGCATCGATTGCGCGCGGATCGATTTTTCAATGATGTTGCGGACATAGCGTCCATTCGAGAAACCACTCGGGCTTAAAGCTGTTTTTATAATCATTAAATGACCTTTGAGTTTTTTTTCGGCTTCGTGACTCAGTACATATTCCCGGTCCTTCAGCATCCTTGCCGCAATTTCCATCAACTGATCAATCGAGTAATCCGGAAAGTCAATTACCAACGGGAAGCGTGAATGCAAGCCAGGGTTTAGGCTTAAAAAGTAATCCATTTCCCTTGAGTAGCCGGCTAAAATCAGCACAAATTCATGCTGTTTATCCTCCATATGCTTTACAAGTGTATCTATCGCTTCCTTCCCGAAATCCTTTTCCCCGCCTCGTCCGAGCGAATACGCCTCATCAATGAAAAGAATCCCACCTAGTGCTTTCTTAACTAAATCCCGCGTTTTTTGGGCGGTATGGCCGATATATTCACCAACGAGATCGGCGCGCTCCGCTTCGATTAAATGCCCTTTCGTCAACACATTCATTTTCAAAAATAACTTGCCAATCAATCTGGCAACGGTTGTTTTTCCGGTTCCCGGATTGCCTTTAAACATCATATGAAGCGCTTGTTTTTCGGCTTTCAAGCCCATTTCTTCTCGCTTTTTATTTACATATATCCAGGCGTAAATTTCCTTAATCATTCGTTTCATATCTTCCATTCCAACAAGTGCACCAAGCTCTTCCTCGATTTCTTTTAAAGCTGTATGCTCTGGTGGAATGATCTTTGGAACAACTTTTTGAGAATCCGGGGTTACTTTCGATAACTCATTTCTCTTTTGCGAATTGAGGGTAATGCTAATCTGTCCATTATTTTTCATGCGCATTGGTTGATCCAAAGGTTTCACCTCACATTCTAAGACAGTATACGCAACAAACAGTCATTTGTGACAAATGCCTATGTTTATTTTTCTAATTAGCTTTGTTAAAGAACAAAGTTGATTTTGAGCATGCTGTTGATCTTCGCTGCAGGTGCGAGACTCCTGCGGGAGAAGGTGTCACGGGAGACCCCACAGGCGCTTGCGCCGAGGAGGCTCCCGGACTCCCCCTAAGGTGCGCGAGAACCTCTCGCTGCAATCAACAGCCCAATTTTACAAAGCCTTCCAATTAAAATCCGACTTGATTGAGGCGTTAAATTCCAATGCCCTTTGTTCTTGGCTGCCCGGCCAAAGATACCTCTTTTATATGTATTCGGGACATCTTTAATTCATTCAAAAAGGAACAGACTAGCAAAGCAAATAAAAAAAACGACCCACCACGAGAGTGAGCCGTTTTTACCAGGATCTATACAAGAAGGATTACTGTGCGCCTTCTAAGTCTAATTGAACATTCCGCTGAGGGGCAAAGGTAGAAATTGCATGCTTATACACTAACTGTTGCTTCCCTTCTGATTCAAACAAGACCGTAAAATTATCAAACCCTTTGATTTGACCTCTTAGTTGAAATCCGTTCAATAAAAACACAGTTACGTTTGTTCCGTCCTTACGAAGCTGGTTTAAATACTGGTCTTGGATATTAATGGATGTTTTCATTACAGATCCTCCTCTTTTATCTCTAATATTATGTATTCGATTTAAGTTGAAGCTTTCCTTCAATATAGGCAGAAATTTCAGAGATTTTTTTCACAAAATCATCTTCCCCTATATTAAACCATTGTACATTCATTTTATTACGAAACCAAGTTAATTGCCTTTTCGCATAGCGGCGGGAATTTTGCTTCAATGTCTCAATGGCTTCAGGCAGGCTTGTCAGCCCATCTAAATATTGATAAATTTCTTTGTACCCTATTGCCTGAATCGATTGACATGTACGAAGGCCGCGCTTATACAAGGACTCGACCTCTTCCAGCAACCCCTCCTCGACCATTAAATCAACACGGAGGTTAATGCGCTCGTATAATTGCTCACGATCCATTGTCAAACCAATTAAAGCCGTCTCATACATCAGTTCTGGTGATTGATTGGCTTGTGTCTCCTCTTTCGTCTTTCCGGTACAATGATAAATCTCAAGCGCCCTAATTACCCTGCGAACATTGTTCGGATGGATCTCACTTGCACTTTGTGGATCAATACTGGCTAATTCATCGTGCAAGACCTGATTTCCTTCCAGATCTGCTCGCTTTTCAAGTTTGCTGCGAAATTCAGGATCGGATAGGGCATCTGAAAACTGGTAATCAAAAATGGCTGCTTGAATATACAGCCCCGTACCACCGACGATAATTGGCAGCTTATTTCGACTTGAAATTTCCGTAATTTTTTCACGAACAAGCTGTTGAAACTCAGCTGCAGAAAATTCTTGTTCAGGGTTTCTGATATCAATTAAATGGTGCGGAATTCCTTCCATTTCCTCTTCCTTAATCTTTGCAGTACCAATATCCATCCCTCTGTATATTTGCATGGAGTCGCCGCTAATGATTTCTCCATTATACCGCTTGGCTAGTTCAATGCTAAGCTTGGTCTTCCCAACAGCCGTTGGACCAATAATGACCACCAATTTTTCTTTATTATTCAATGATTTCACACTGCCTTTAATGGTTTACCCAATTTCAAACCACGCTGCGAAAAAAACATATTCGCAGAGCTGTTCCCCCCTTATCTTATCATATTTATTGCCTGCTATTGAACACCTAAACATTATCACCAAATGATGATTGGCTTATACAAAGGGGCGGGGATCGATTTATTACATTTTTTCCCTTTATTTTTACATCCCGATAACGATACGGTTACAACCCCCTTATTCCTCTAATCGTAACAGAAATATGTATAGGTAAATATTTTTATAGAATAGGATGGGATAGAATGATTACAACAGCAGAAATTGGGATAGATTTAGGAACAGCGAATATCCTTGTCTCCAGCAAGAATAAAGGAATTGCTTTTAACGAACCAGCTGTTGTGGCTATTGATAAAAAAACAAAGAAGGTCCTTGCCGTTGGGATTGAGGCCAAAAATATGATTGGGAAAACGCCTGAAAAAATCGTAACGATCCGCCCATTAAAGGATGGAGTCATCGCAGACTACGAAATAACGACAGATATGCTGAAATATATAATGAGTAAAACAAGCAGAAAGCTCGGTTTTTCACTTAGAAAACCGAATGTGATTGTTTGTACCCCATCCGGGTCGAACAGCGTTGACCGCCGAGCGATTCATGATGCTGTTCGAAACGCAGGAGCTAAGAAAGTGCATATCATTGAGGAGCCTGTTGCAGCAGCGATTGGAGCGGGCCTACCTGTTGATGAGCCCGTGGCGAATGTCATTGTCGATATCGGCGGCGGCACGACAGAAGTAGCAATCATTTCTTATGGCGGAGTCGTTGCCTGTCATTCCATTCAAATCGCTGGTGACCAAATGGATGATGATATCATTCAATATTTACGTAAAAATTATAACCTGCTAATCGGGGAACGAACGGCTGAAACGATCAAAATGGAAATCGGCTACGCAACAGCTAATCATGAAGAAATGGTTATGGAGGTTCGAGGACGTGATTTGCTGTCAGGACTGCCTAAAACGATTTCCTTATCATCAAAAGAAATTCATCAAACGCTTAAAGAATCATTATTTGATATTTTAGCTGCGATTCAGGTTACGCTTGAGAATTGTCCGGCTGAACTAAGCGGAGATATCGTCGATCGCGGGATTATTTTAACGGGAGGCGGCTCTCTGTTAAGAGGGATAGAGGAGTGGCTGACACAAGAGATTTTTGTACCCGTGCATCTAGCGCCAAATCCGCTAGAATCGGTGGCACTAGGGGCAGGAAAGGCACTTCACTATTTTAATAAACTTCAGACTGTAAGAATATAAAAAAGCGGAAGCGCTGGGTGGCTTGCGCTAGACACTCATTCATTACTTGTAAAAAAGGCTGTTGGACTTTTAGATGTCCAGCAGCCTTTTCGTTATTCTTCTTTTATTTTTTTCCTCATTCCATTGAAGTAAACGAAAACTGGAAGCGGGATAAGGATAAACCCTAAACTTTTAATAATTTGGTTTTTAGCCCGTTGCTGTGTTCGATTTTCCTCATCTTCGACAGCCTGTTCATAATCGCTGCGGATTTCCTTTTCGCTTAATTCTTCAGTTCCATTCATTTTTTCGGAAGTTCTCATTTGCTTATATTCTGTGTACGTTTGAAAATAACCCGGCGGACTGACTAAATCGGCTGTTGCCATAAAGACCGATATTCCACCGCCGATCACCATCATTAAGGTAGCGAATAAGACTAGATAAGTATATAAATGCCTGATCACTTTTTCTCCTCCTTGCTCTTTATTTTTCGCTGCATAAGCAATGATAAAAATCAATATCACTGCCGGTAAAAATGTACTGAGGAGACCGAATACAATCAAAAATTACCACCTCGTTTAAGGTTGCTTATATTCTTACTATATTTCTTCTTTCTTGAAACTAGTCTATTCATCTTTATAGACGATGAAACGAGGATGCAAGTTTCGTTTTTTGGTGGTACCTTTCATTATTTTTTTACATAACCCGCTTGAACATCTTTTCTAATTCATAGGATGAAAAATGAATGATGATCGGCCGGCCATGCGGGCAGGTGAAAGGATCAGAGGTCATTCTTAGCTTATCTAATAATGCTTGGATTTCATCGGTTCGTAAATGGTGATTGGCCTTAATCGACGCTTTACAGCTCATCATAATGGCTGCTTCCTCACGCAATTTTTTAATATCTACTTTTTTCATATCTAAAAGCTGTTCGATCATGTCTTCGATGATTTCTTTTTCCTCACCCTTTGGAAACCAGACCGGGTGAGACCGTACAATATAAGTGTTAATCCCGAATCCCTCTAAAAACACACCGACTTTTTCTAGCTCATGCTTGTGTTCTTCGATTTTCAAGGCTTCATCAAGCGAATATTCAAAGGTGATCGGAACAAGTAATTCCTGAAGCTCACTATCAACCTGTCCGACTTTTTCCTTGTAATATTCGTACTTTATGCGCTCCTGTGCGGCATGCTGGTCAATCAAATACAAACCTTTATCATTTTGCGCCAAAATGTAGGTGCCGTGCATTTGGCCAATTGGATAAAGCGGCGGGATGCGGGTGCTTACGTTTTGATATTGATTTTGGTACGTTTGCTCGGGCGTTTGGGCGGCAGATGTTTCAGCTTGGACAAACGTATCTTGGGTTTGCTGTGACGGAGCGTCCTCAGGAGTCTCGTGAACATCTGCAAAGGTCAAAGCTTCCCCATTCCAATCTGCAAGTGACGTTCCTACTTCGTTTGTCTCCAGTTCATCAGAAGGAACAAGGCGCTCCGCGATTTTTGCTGCTGGTAAACCTGTTGGAATAGATTCTGTAGCAATCCGGACATAGTCATTCGTACTGCTGTCCTCCCTGAGCGGAAAACCACTTGATACTGGTGCAGATGTTGAAATCTTCGTTTCGTTTGCAGGCATCTGCGGGTTTGGCAAGAATTCCGTCTTTCCGCTTGCCGCTGCTTCGGTACGGTTTAGATTAGTGGGATTTATTTTTTCAAGATTATTTTCCGGGGCAGTTTTTTCCGGTAAATGATCAAGCTCGAGAAAAGTTTGCTCCGTTTTTGGACGCTCGACCTTTGGTTGAGTATATCCTGATGGAATTAATTCTTTCGTCTTAAAAGCATCTTTTATTAACGTGCTGACAAGGACATTAAGTTCATGCTCTTTACTTAGCCGAACCTCAAGTTTGGACGGATGTACGTTCACATCGACGAGGATCGGGTCCATTTCAATATTCAACATCACTATCGGATAACGGCCAATCGGCAATAGCGTGTGGTAGCCTTCTTGGATTGCCTTCACCAACGAGTAGTTTTTGATAAAACGGCCATTGATCATCGTCGAAATATAATTCCTTGATGCCCTTGTGATTTCCGGTAAGGAGATATAGCCATTGATCGTAAAATCCAAGGAAGTGCCCGAAATCGGCACCATCATTTTAACAATATTCATTCCGTAAATGGCAGCAAGCACCTGCCTTACATCACCATTACCGTTTGTGTGCATGAGCTGACGGCCATTATGAACCAGTCGAATCGAGACCTCAGGATGAGCAAGGGCAATCCGGTTGACTAAATCGGTAATGTTGCCAAGCTCGGTATGAATCGTTTTCATATATTTCAAGCGGGCAGGAGTATTAAAGAATAAATCTGAAACAGTAATATCCGTTCCTTGACGACTGGAGGCCTTCTCAAAGGTTTCCACCTTGCCCCCTTCTATCACGGCTTTCGTCCCCGGAGTTAAACCGGTTGATGTCTTCATTTCCAGCCGGGATACTGAAGCAATACTCGGCAAGGCCTCACCACGAAAGCCGAGCGTTCGAATTCGGAACAGATCATTTTCATCCTTGATCTTGCTTGTCGCATGACGTTGGAAAGCAATCAGGACATCCTCTTCCTCAATGCCCGCTCCGTTATCTATGATTCTGATTTTTTGAAGGCCGGCTTCCTCTATATCGATTTCAATAATGGTACTGCCTGCATCAATGGAGTTTTCCACTAACTCCTTTACGACTGAAGCGGGGCGTTCTACTACTTCCCCAGCGGCAATTTTATTTGATAGAGCGTCATCAAGCAGAATGATTTTTCCCACGATCGCTCACCTCCATGCTGATTATCCTTTTACTTTTTTATGAAGCTCGTACAACGTATTCATCGCTTGCAGAGGCGTCATTTCTAGTAGATTTAATTCTTTTAATTGTTCGAGAACCTTTCGTTCCTTTGAATCCAAATCTTTCTTTTTTGGCTGTTTGATTTCGTCAAAAAATGAAAGCTGGGCTTGTTCGATTTTCGTAGGCTCTATTGCTGCAGAGTCCTGCTGTGCTTTTTCAGATGGTTGTACTTCTATTTCACCCGCTTGCTCAGATGGCTGTTCTATTACTCCCGCCTGTTGCTCTACTTTTTCAAAAGGTTGCGGTTTTGCTGAGGCCGGTCTCTTCCCGGTTTCATCTGATTTTTGTTCTAATGTTTGCAAGATTTCATTGGCACGGCGGATGACTTCCTGTGGCAGCTCGGCTAGTTCGGCAACATGGATCCCATAGCTTTTATCCGCGGCCCCTTCTTTAATTTTATGAAGGAAAACGACCTTGCCATTTTGCTCAATCGCGCTAACATGGACGTTTTTCAAACGGTCTAACCCTTCATCGAGGACCGTTAGTTCATGATAATGCGTGGAGAACAATGTTTTGGAACCGATCCGATCATGAATGTATTCTATCATCGCCTGAGCGAGAGCCATACCATCGTAAGTGGAAGTTCCTCTGCCGATTTCATCGAATAAAATAAGGCTTGATTTCGTTGCATTCGTAATCGCATTTTTCGCTTCTAGCATTTCGACCATAAACGTACTTTGCCCGGAGATTAAATCATCGGCCGCCCCAATTCTCGTAAACACTTGATCAAAGATGGGCAGAATCGCTTCATTAGCAGGAACATAGCAGCCGATTTGCGCGAGGATCGCCGTCAAGGCGACTTGGCGCATATAAGTGCTTTTCCCGGACATATTCGGTCCTGTGATTAACAGAATTTCACGGTCGCGGTCCATATAGCAATCATTTGGAACGTATTCCTGCGCATTCATCACCTTTTCGACGACAGGGTGGCGTCCATCCTTAAGATAAATCCGTCCCTCTTCGGAAAACTGCGGCTTCACATAATGGCGTTCCTCGCTAATCGATGCAAAGCATTGCAATACATCGAGTTCACTGATTCTTTTCGCAAGTGCTTGGAGGTTCGGAATATATTCTTTAATGATTTCACGAATCTCTGTAAATAATTGATATTCGAGCTCAACAATCTTTTCTTCAGCTTGTAAAATCAAGGCCTCTTTTTCTTTCAACTCCGGGGTAATAAACCGCTCGGCATTTGATAATGTTTGCTTTCGTTCGTATTGGTCGTTTTGAAGGAGATGCAAATTAGCTCTTGTAATCTCAATATAATAACCAAATACGCGATTATAGCCGATTTTGAGAGATTTAATCCCCGTTTTTTCACGTTCCTGACGCTCAAGCTGAGCAATCCACGTTTTACCGTTTCGGCTCGCATCACGGTAGCGATCAAGTTCCTCGTTGTAACCGTCCTGAATAATGTTTCCTTCTTTTAAGGAAAGCGGCGGATTCTCGACCAACGCCCGCTCGAGGAGATCAGTTACCTCTTCACATGGGTCAAGCTGCTCTGCCATCATCGCTGCTGTTTCATTTGGCAGGCTTGCCACTAGCTGTTTAATTCCCGGAATTTGCTGTAATGATCGCTTTAGTTGAACTAAATCACGGGCATTTACGTTTCCAAACGCGACTCTCCCGGCAAGACGCTCGAGGTCATATACCTCGGTTAGTTTTTCACGAAGGTCTTGACGCTCGAAATAGTGTGAGATAAATGTTTGAACTAGTGAGTGACGGCGCTCAATTTCATCCTGATTAATGAGTGGGCGGTCAATCCACTGCTTGAGGAGGCGGCCCCCCATTGCTGTTTTCGTTTCATCTAATAACCAAAGAAGCGAGCCCTTTTTCCCTTTTGAGCGGATCGTTTCCGTTAACTCAAGATTTCGCTTCGAATAGTAATCTATTTTCATAAACTGCTGAATTTGATATTGCGAAACCGGCTGCAAATGATCAAGGCTACGCTTTTGCGTTCTGTACAAATAATTAAGCAGTCTGGCTACCGTTTGTTTCATTTTAAGCTCGTCAAGGTCTTGCAGCAAAAGGGCGTAGGCCCCCGAAATCGACTCATCGTTTTCAAATGAAATTGTTACAATCGCCCGCTCGCGGATTTTACGTTGGAGCTCGTCTGGAAAGGTTGAGGCAACAACCACTTCCTTCGCTCCTGATATAGACAATTCGTTTAGTACCTCGTCAAAGGTCCCTTTTATGAGTGAAACACGGTTTTCACCGGTTGATAAATCGTTATAGGCAAACCCGTAAGTATGGTCATCTTCGAAAACAGTAATCGAAGCAAGGTAATTGTTTTCTTTTTCACTAAGACCTCGACCTTCCATCATCGTCCCCGGTGTAATCAGTTGAACAACTTCCCGTTTCACAACGCCTTTTGCCTGGCGCGGGTCTTCGACTTGCTCACAAATCGCTACCTTGTAGCCTTTTTCAATTAATTGTTCAATATATTGTGGTGCGGAATGATGAGGAACGCCGCACATTGGGATTTTCCCATCGCCCCCGCCTTCCCGGCTCGTTAAGGTTATCTCGAGTTCTTGAGAGGCCTTGATGGCATCATCAAAAAACATTTCATAAAAATCTCCAAGACGAAAAAATAAAAAGGCATCTTGATAGTCTGCCTTCACTTGTAAATATTGTTGTATCATCGGCGTGTATGTTGCCATAATTTCCTCCAACATTCTCAATCTATCAGTTCTTTTTCGACAATTCATTATACCATAATCAAATATTGTTGAAGATATGAAAGGTTTGCCTATTTGTAAAAGGTTTTTAAACTAGTTTCCGCTAATCCCGGGAGTATTCATTAAGACAACCCGCCATCCATCAGGGTCTTCGATTGTGATCCCACCCCTTGACCAATAAGGATTTTCCGGTTCAACAGGTCGATATCCCATACTTTCCAGACGGGAAACAATTACATTTCGCTCAAATAAATCAGGTATATAAAAGACAAGGAGGTGCTCTTTCGTTGGAGTTGGCAGTTGGACCGGTGTCTCAAATTGGGTAAACTCCAAATGATATTGATGGTCGGGCGCCCCAAACATGACCCCTTGATAACCTTCATGCTGGCTGAACTCACCAATTTTCTCCAAACCAATCCCCAACTCATAAAACTCAATTATTTTTTGGATTTGGTTTGTCGGACGCGCGATTCGAAATTGAACGGCGGGCACCTTTTTATTCCATTCCTTACGAACGATTACTTGATAAGGTAAAGATGGATGCGAAAAACGAGCATCTTCCATTCCGCTAACTACTATTTTAATAGGGTGAACTTCTGCAGCGCGAGCGGTCGGATACCAATGCCTCCCATTTTTCACAAGAACGAATACTCCGTCCTCATCTCCAAAAAACGCAAAGGTTTCACTTTTTCTGGTTATTGTATCCTTAGCAAGTTGGTTTAACGTATTTTGCATTTTAGGGACACTTTGGGAAGGCCAGCCGATCTCACCTACATCATACCAGCCAGTTTCTTGGTTTTTTCGTTCAATCATTTCGATGACATTTCCGTCCGGATCGTAAAAATAACACTGTCTTCCTTTCCAAAATGAACTGATCTCCTCTTTTAATATCAGATTGTGTTCTCTTAATTTTCGTGTCATATGACTATAAAATTTACTGCCACACCGAAATGCAACATGATAAAAAGGCACCTTCTCTACTTTTTCAAAAATTAATTTTGTGGTTCCTGCCGTTATCGTAAACGCGTTCGCAGTCGCGTTCACTACATCCATTTGTAATGTTTCCGAATAAAATTTCTTCATTTCGTTTAGCTTGTGGCACTGCAATTGGAGTTGGTAAATCTTCATTGTTACCCCCCGTATTTTCCTAAATATGACATAATATTCCCATACTTTTCTTTCTATTTTTTTATAAAATAAAGCTAGAATCCAGAAAGGAAGTGAACTATGCCTTTAAAATCTAGAACTGAATCAAAGGAATTAAAAGTGCTTACATTGTTAAACAAAAGAATGGACTTAGAAGCCTCGGTTAAGCAGCACTACAGAAACTTAAGGAAAGGATATGAGGGTGAAGTACAGTTTGACTCTTTAACAGCAAGCCTGGACAGTAAATTTTACATTTTGAATGATTTGTTACTTGAGGTAAACAACACGCTATTTCAAATTGATTCATTATTTATTACGCAGGATTCCTTAATCGTATTCGAGATAAAAAATTTTGAGGGAGATTATATTTATCAAGATGGCAATTTCAAAATTTTAACTAGCAAAAAAGATATCACAAATCCCCTGCATCAATTAAACCGGTGCAAGACCCTACTCCGCCAATTACTTCAAAAACACGGTTTTCATTTCCCTATCGATGGCCACGTAGTTTTCATTAATTCCAATTTCTTTTTATACCAAGCTCCTTTAAATGAACCCATCCTATTTAACCCACAACTTAACGGATTTTTGAAAAACTTGAGTGCGAAACCATCAAAACTAAATAATATGCATCGGAAACTTGCAGATCTTTTGCTTAAAGAGCATATTACTGATCCTCCCTTCACTCTCGTGCCCCCATATGAATACGGTCATTTCAAGAAGGGTGTTACCAGTGCCTGCTGTGACTCATTCTTAGTAACTGCGGATGGAAGGAAGATGGTTTGTGACGTATGCGGCCATGTTGAAGGAATCGAGTCGGCAGTGGTGCGCGGCGTTGAGGAAATAATGCTGCTTTTTCCTGATACGAGGGTTACGGCTAATATTGTTTATGATTGGTGTCGGTTGGCAGGCTGCGAAAGGAAAATTAGGAGGGTATTGGCGCGGAATTATAAAATAGTGGGGAAAAATAGGTATTCTTATTATGTTAAGAAATAATTTAATAATTTGTCTGTTATTATTATGTACTGTGGGATTCTAAAATAATTATTGTGCAGCTTGATGTTTTTGTTTTGTTAAGTATTTTTTAAGATGTTGGTCACACCTTAGTCCCCTTGCCACTTCTTTCTTTGGTTTTGGCCAATGGGGCCACCCTATTGGCCACTTTTTCCTTTTCTTCCTTGGGTTTTGGCCAGTGGGGCCGCTCTATTGGCCATTTTTCCCTTGGTTTTGGCCAGTGGGACCGCTCTATTGGCCACTTTTTCGTTTTCTCCTTGTGGTTTTGGCCAATGGGGCCACCCTATTGGCCACTTTTTCCTTTTCTTCCTTGGGTTTTGGCCAGTGGGGCCGCTCTATTGGCCACTTTTTCGTTTTCTCCTTGTGGTTTTGGCCAATGGGGCCGATCTATTGGCCACTTTTTCGTTTTCTCCTTGTGGTTTTGGCCAATGGGACCGCTCTATTGGCCACTTTTTCGTTTTCTCCTTGTGGTTTTGGCCAATGGGACCGCTCTATTGGCCACTTTTCCCTTTTCTTCCTTGGGTTTTGGCCAATGGGGCCACCCTATTGGCCACTTTTTCGTTTTCTTCAATGGGTTTTGGCCAATAGGGCCACTCTATTGGCCACTTTTCCCTTTTCTTCCTTGGGTTTTGGCCAATGGGGCCACTCTATTGGTCACTTTTCGTTTTCTCCTTGTGGTTTTGGCCAGTGGGACCGCTCTATTGGCTATTTTTACGTTTTCTCCCTTGGTATTTGGCCATTAGGGCCGGTGTTATTGGCCACTTTTTCATACCCCTACTTTTGTCTAATAACCTCAAGCTTATGCCACTCCCCATGGATTTCACCATACACCCCTTCTATCCCCCCACCCCCCAGCATACTATTTATTAAAACCAATCCACCCCAAACTTCCGCACCCCCACAAACAAAAGAAAAAACTAGGAAGTAGGGCCTTCCTAGTTGCGGGTTATTTTTCTTTCTTGTCTTTTAGGAAATCGGGGTCTAAATCTTTGAATTCATCGTCTAGATCTGTACCCCAGTCATCGTCATTGTGGGAACATTTTCCTGGACTGACGGCTACACAAATTTTTGTTTCACCGATCACTTCCACAAGAAATTCCCGTTCAACGTGGACGACGATTTTCTTTCCGCTTGATGAGATGACAGCTTCACAGCAGTTTGGCTGTTGCAGGACTCGAGCGATAACCTCGTTGTCATCAAGGCAGCCAGGGTCGCGGTGTTTTAATTTAACGACATCTGTATAGCTTACACGCTCAGTGACTACTTCTGTCTTTGTATTATCGCTATAAGAGTACCAAACGTTAATGTCATAAGTCCCATCTATTTCTACAGTATTTCCGACCTTTTTCGCCTCGTATTTATGGTTAATGATCCAACAGCCGAGAATGCTGGACGGATTGTGTGCCGGGCAAACTGTGTGTTTTGACTGCGTAAATTTACGTCCCTTCGCCACAACCGCTTTCGTGATAATCTCTCTGTATTCTCCCATTGCGAGCGAACCCTCCTCATTCATTTTCAATTCATCCTATGCGAGATATTAGACTAGTGTGCGATAATTTTTAACCGTTGCTAGGTAAAAGTTTAGGCATAGTTCATAGTATGTTTTTTATATGGAGTGGTTCCGAAAAATTGAAGAATCCCTGGGTAGTTCAGAAAAATAATCATAGAAAAAACCAGGCACTTAATGCACCTGGTTGGTTTCTGTGTTCTTAATGGTGACAGTGATCGTTTTCCACTGCAGCACCTGTTTTGCCCTGCAATAGGTCTCCACCGGTAGAAGTGATAATTTCGTCTGTCACGGTGTTTGAGATCGTTGAAGCAATGATTTGAAGCAAGTCGTTTACTTCAATTTGTGATTGCTTGAATTCTTGAACGACTGGAATTTCGTCTAATTCTGCTTCTAATTGAGCAATTTTATCTTCAACATTTTTTAAAGCATTTTCTTTGCCATAATGATGAAGGTTTACTGCTTGCTTTTGCAAGCCTTTGATGGTTTTAATGGTTTGTGCTACCTTTTCATTTTCGTGAATTTTTGCTTCTGCTTTTTTGAAAAATTCAACTTCCTCTGTTTCGGCAATCATCTGTGCAAGCTCTTTTGCGCGTGCAACGATATCGTCTTTAGTATACTTCCCCATTTTTCCTACACCTCAACTGGTTCAAATTCTTCTACGATTTCTCCGTTTAAAGACCAAGTTTTTGCTTCAGTAATTTTTACTTTCACGATTTTACCAATTGCAGTTTTTGGACCGGTGAAGTTAACTAGTTTGTTTTTACGTGTGTAGCCCGCCAATACTTCTGAATTGTTCTTGCTTTCCCCTTCAACCAATACTTCTACGATTTGACCTTTATATTGTTTCATCGCCTCAGCTGATAGTTCGTTGACAAGGTTGTTTAGGCGTTGTAACCGTTCTTTTTTGACTTCCATAGGGACGTTATCCTGCATTTTCGCAGCAGGCGTTCCTTCACGAGGAGAGTAGATGAACGTATAAGCAGCTTCATATCCAACTTCACGATATAAGGATAACGTTTCTTCAAACTGCTCATCGGTTTCGTTCGGATATCCAACGATAATGTCTGTTGTTAAAACGACATCAGGAATCGCTGCTTTGATTTTTCGAACGAGTTCAAGATATTGCTCACGATTATATTTTCTCGCCATAATTTTCAATACTTCGGTTGATCCGGATTGAACTGGCAGGTGTATATGCTCCATAAGGTTGCCTTTTTTCGCTAAAACTTCGATTAAGTGATCATCGAAGTCGCGTGGATGGCTTGTTGTAAAGCGAATTCGCGGTACGCCAATGTTGCGAATTTCATCCATTAAATCGCCAAGACCGTATTTCATATCGCTAAAATCCTTACCATATGCATTAACGTTTTGGCCTAGTAAGGTGATTTCCTGATATCCCTGTGCTGCAAGATTACGCACTTCTTGAATAATGTCCTCTGGTCGACGGCTACGCTCTTTTCCGCGCGTAAAAGGTACGATACAGTACGTACAGAATTTATCACAGCCGTACATAATATTCACCCATGCCTTGATGTTCCCGCGGCGGACCTTCGGAAGATTTTCAATTACGTCACCTTCCTTCGACCAAACCTCAATAACCATTTCTTTAGACATATACGCTTCTTGTAAAATATGTGGTAAGCGGTGGATATTATGAGTTCCAAAAATCATGTCAATAAAGTTATGCTTGGAAAGAATTCGATTTACGACGGATTCTTCCTGTGACATACAGCCACAAACCCCAAGAAGAAGATCTGGCTTTTCAGTCTTTAAAGCTTTAAGGTGACCAATTTCACCAAAAACTTTATTCTCGGCATTTTCACGGATGGCACAGGTGTTTAATAAAATAACATTGGCATCTTCCACTGAATCAGTTGGCTCGTAGCCTAAGCTTAGAAAAATCCCAGCCATAACCTCTGTATCATGCTCATTCATTTGACAGCCGTAGGTGCGAATGTAGAATTTTCTTCCGTCACCCATACCGCGGAATTCTTCAGGAATTTCGAAGTCCTTATGGTACTTAACCTCTTCCTTACCACGTGATTTTGCTTCTTTTAACGATGGTGCTGTATAAACAGTCTCAAAATACTTGCTGAAATCCTTATCGGATTTTTTGTCCGAAGAATTAGCAGCCTGCACTTGTTGACCTTCCAAACGTTGTTTCTCGTTCATTGTATTACTCCTTTCAATTTCCATAAAGTAAAACGATTTGAGCTTTATTTTGGTAGACTACTACCATTTATTCCATATGTGATATATCACATACACATTATAATAGTATATAGGCAAAAAAGGCTGAAAACAATAGAAAACCTTTCCGCAGCAAGATCGCAACGGCTTCATTTCTATGAAAAAACTATTCAAAGCAACATTAAAAAACGACAGCGAATCATTCGCTGCCGTTTTTACTATTATTCTGTTACTGGCTTCTTTAAGAATCCGATTAATAACGCACTTACTGCAGTACCAGCTAGGATTGCAATTGCATACATCATCCAGTTTCCGTCAACAAGCGGAACAACGAACACACCGCCGTGTGGAGCGCGAAGGCCAATGCCAAACATCATTGAAAGTGCACCTGTAATCGCTGAACCAATCATGATTGATGGGATTACGCGAATTGGATCCCCTGCTGCAAATGGAATAGCACCTTCAGTAATAAATGATAAGCCCATGATGTAGTTTGCTTTTCCTGCGTCTTTTTCTTGTGTTGTAAACTTGTTCTTAAATAATGTTGTAGCTACTGCAATCGCAAGCGGTGGAACCATTCCTGCTGCCATAATTGCTGCCATTGGCTCGTAAACACCATTTGCAAGTAAACCTGTACCAAATACATATGCTGCCTTATTGACTGGTCCACCCATATCGAATGCCATCATTAATCCTAGTAAAATACCTAGTAAAACTGCATTACCTGTTCCAATACCTGATAACCAATCAGTAATTGCTTGGTTTAGAATGCCCACTGGTTTGTTGACAACGTATTGCATAATAAAACCTGTAATTGCTACACCGAATAACGGGAATAAAAGAATTGTTTTAATACCTTCAAGTGAAGTTGGCAGACCCGCAAAAAGCTTCTTCAATCCAACAACTGTATAACCTGCTAAGAAACCGGCGATCAATCCGCCAAGGAAACCTGCACCGCCACTTGCTGCCATCATACCGCCAACCATACCTGCTGCAAATCCTGGTCGGTCTGCAATACTCATGGCAATGAAACCAGCCAATACAGGAACCATTAATGCGAATGCATTTCCGCCACCGATTGTCATTAATGCTTCTGCAATTGGGTGGTAGGATGGATCTTCTGGGTCAAACGCTTTGTATCCGAACATGAACGAAATTGCAATGAGTATACCACCGCCAACAACAAACGGAAGCATGTTGGAAACACCGTTCATTAAGTGCTTGTAAATGATCGCGCCAACACTTTGGCCCTTTTGTGATGTTTTCTCGGCAGTAGCATCTCCAGCTGAACCTTTGTATACAGGTGCATCTTGTTTAACTGCTCGATCAATTAATTCTTTAGGTTTACGGATTCCATCTGCAACAGCTGTTTCAATTACATGCTTACCTTTGAAACGGCCCATTTCTACCTTTGTATCCGCTGCAACGATAACCGCAGTTGCTCTTTCAATTTCTTCAGGAGTTAATACGTTTTTCGCTCCACCAGAGCCATTTGTTTCAACTTTAATGTCTACACCCATTTCCGCAGCTTTGGCCTTAAGTGAATCTGCTGCCATATAAGTGTGGGCGATACCTGTTGGACAAGCTGTTACAGCAACAATGAATTGTTTTTTATCTGCCATGCTTTGCTCCTCCTGCTCTTCTTCTCGATCATAGCTGTTAATAATCGCCAACACCTCATCTGCGGTGGTTGCGTTTGAAAGTTTTTTTCTAGCTTCGTCTAGCATTAATATAGAAGAAAGACGAGATAATGCTTCCAAATGTGTGTTGTTTGCGCCATCTGGGGCAGCAATCATAAAGAATAAATGTGCAGGTTGTCCATCAAGTGAGTCATAGTCAACACCAGCAGCCGATTTACCGAAAGCAATGGCCGCCTGCTTTACTGCAGTTGTTTTAGCATGTGGAATCGCAATCCCTTCGCCAATTCCTGTTGTACTTTGTTCTTCTCTTTTTAAAATTGCTTCCTTAAATTTCTTTTTATCAGACAGCTTACCGGCACGATCCAACACATTAACGAGAGAGTCAATCGCTTCAATTTTTTGATTACCAGTGATTGAAAGAACGATTGTTTCTTTGGTTAATAGTTCTGTAATTTTCATTGATGTTCTCCTCCTGTATTAGTTTAATAATTGCAGTTGTACTTGGGGTAATAATTGTTCCACCTTTTCTGAATCGCATAGACCGATTGAAAAAGCAGTTGCACTTCCTGAAGCAACACTGAATTGAAACGCAGCTTTAACATCTTTTGTTTCCAAATACTTAGCTAAAAAGCCTGCTACCATTGAATCTCCAGCTCCAACGGAACTTTTAACTTCCCCTTTTGGAACGGTGGCAATTATAGCTATTTCATCATTGACAAAAACAGCTCCTTTGCCAGCTAGCGAAACGATAACATTTACTGCACCCTGCTCGACTAATTTCTTTCCATAGTGGATGGCTTGTTCACAAGTAGAAATTTCTACATTGAAAATCTCCCCTAGCTCATGATGATTTGGCTTAATCAAAAATGGCTTATATGGCAGAACGTTCATAAGCAAATCGCCTTCTGCATCAACAACAAAACGGGTTCCATTTTTATCGCAAATTTTCACCAGTTCTTCATAGGTGGTTGGCGGCATTGTTGATGGAATGCTTCCTGCTAAAATGAGAATATCTTCGTTCGTTAGCTTACTAATTCTTTCTTTCAGTGACTCGAAATCCGCGTCGGTAATTTTGGGACCATTCGCGTTAATTTCTGTTTCCTTTTCTGTTTTGAGCTTGATGTTAATTCTTGTGTCTTCTGCTACTTGAACAAAATCGGTGGTAATCTGTTCGCTGTTTAAATAGTCTTCAATGTACTTGCCAGTAAATCCACCAGTAAAACCTAAAGCGTTACTGGAAACTCCCATACCTTTAAGTACTCGGGAAACATTAATCCCTTTTCCACCTGGAAACTTATCTTCACTAATGGATCGATTCAATTCACCTAGACTGACTGAGTCGATTTGAACAATGTAGTCAACCGATGGGTTTAAAGTTACGGTGTAAATCATGTTGTCACAACCTTAATCGTAGTTTTGCTTCGATAGGACTCGAACACTTCTTGTTCGAGTTCATTCGTAATAATTTGAGCTTCATGCAGATCGCCAATTTTGGCAAACGCAATTTCTGAGAACTTTGTTTCATCAGATAATACAAAAGCCTCACGCGATAAGGCAATCGCCTTTTGTTTAATCATCGCTTCCTCTTGGTCTGGAGTTGTATAACCGTATTGGGCGTGAATGCCATTGACCCCAATGAAGCATTTATCAAACCGGTAATTTTCAAGGCTTAATATTGCTCCTCTGCCAATGATGGCCCCTGTCTTGTTTTTGGCATGTCCACCAATGAGAAATAAATCAATTCCTCTTTCTAATAGTGGAGTAATATGCATAAGACCGTTTGTTACAACAACAATATTTTCCGGCAGTGATTCGATCATCTCAAAAACGGTTGATCCAGCATCAAGATAGATGCAATCCCCCTCTTCCACAAGTCCTGCCGCATATTGAGCGATTTGACTTTTGGAATGACGGTTTTTGGAGGATTTTTCAGTCATGCTCGGTTCTTGTAATTTTCCTTGAAGTCTTGCGGCACCGCCGTGTACTCTTTTTAAAAACTTTTCTTGCTCCAGCAGAGTAAGATCACGGCGAATAGTTGATTCAGAACTGTTTGTTAGATCAACGAGCTCTTGTATTTTAACTGAATTCTTCTCTTTTAAAATTTGTACAATAAGTTGATGTCTTTCTGGTGTTAACATTTCATGCACCACCTTTGATTTTTATATTACTGTAACCGATTGCAAAAATCAATCACAAACTTTCATTTTCAATCAAAAATCTTTCATTGTTTGATAGTTTGTGAATGTTATTTTAATATTCTTACATTTTAATAGATAGCTTTGTTAAACTAGTCTGTTGATTTCCGCTTCAGGCACTCCCTTTCCGCGGGCGGTTCGGGAGCCTCCTCGCCGCTTCGCGCCTGCGGGGTCTCCCGTAACCTCTTCTCCCGCAGGAGTCTCGCGCCTTCCGCTCCAATCAACAGAGTGGTAAAATCTCAACTAGATTTTTATAAAAAACAAAAGTACTTTATGAAAGCACAAAAAAACCCCGCTGGAAAGTTCCAGCGAGGCTTTAGTGTATATTTTTTTACATGAATTCAGCAGTTAATTTGTCGAAATACTCCTGATCTAAATTCAGATCTGCTTTAGTAAGTGGTGTTTCGGAATAACCTGAAATCAAATCTTGATAAGATTTTCTTTCAGTGTTTTGATAGATCAATCCTGTAACTAAACCGTGTTTTTCCATCAATGTTTGCATTGCTTTTTCACGGTTTGATGGATCGTAGCCTTCAACTTCACTTAATTTTGTTAGGTTTTCTTTAAACCAATCATAAGTGTTCACTTTATTGTAAGTAACACATGGGCTGAATACGTTGATTAATGAGAAACCTTCGTGCTTGATTCCTGCTTCAATTAAAGAAGTTAATTCTTTAAGATCAGTAGAGAAGCTTTGAGCAACGAAAGTCGCACCAACTGTTAGCGCAAGCTCCATTGTTGAGAGCGGTTGTTCAACAGATCCCATTGGAGTTGATTTTGTTTTAAATCCTGCGTCAGAACGAGGTGAGGTTTGCCCTTTAGTTAAACCATAAATATGATTATCCATTACGATATAAGTAATGTTGATATTACGGCGGATCGCATGAACAGTATGTCCTGTCCCAATTGCAAATCCGTCACCGTCTCCACCAGCTGCTACTACTGTTAAATCACGGTTAGCCATTTTTACACCTTGAGCGATTGGCAAAGCACGTCCGTGAATACTATGAAAACCATATGAGTTAATGTAACCAGAGATACGTCCAGAACAACCGATCCCTGAGATTACTGCTAAATTTTCTGGCTCTAAACCAACGTTAGCTGCTGCACGTTGCATTGCAGCCTGTACAGAAAAATCTCCACATCCAGGACACCAGTTTGGTTTCACATCATTTCTAAAGTCTTTAAATGTGGCCATTTTAGAACAACTCCTTGCATTTTGAATAAACTTCATGCGGCAAGAACGGATTTCCGTCATATTTTAGAATCTTAACTAATTTATGAGCACTAGCCACATTCATTTTCATTATGTTAGCCAACTGACCTGTTGCATTGTTTTCTACAACGGCAATTTTCTTTGCAGAATTGATTAAAGGTAGTATTTCATCAGTCGGGAATGGGTAGATTAAACGCATATGAGCGTGGTTCACTTTTAATCCATCTTGTTCCAAACGAGTGATTGCTTCTTCAATCGCACCTCTTGTAGAGTTAAAACCAACAATTAGGAGATCAGCTTCCTCATGCGGAGCATTTTTATAGACTGGTGTTTTAAATTTAATATTTTCAATTTTTCTAAAACGCTTATCCATTTGGGCAATACGGTTTGCAGCTGACTCAGAAGGTTTACCGGTCTCCGCATGCTCAACTCCTGTTACGTGGTGAATACCATTTTTCATACCAGGAATGACACGAGGAGATACACCATCTTCAGTCACTTCATAACGTTTGAAATAGCCATCAACTTCAGGAAGTTCACCTTGAGCAAGCTTTCCGCGACGGATTTCAACTTGATCTAATTGTAGCGGTTCAACAGTTTGTTTACCTAGTGATAATTGTAAGTCTGATAGAACAATAACAGGAACTTGGTACTCTTCTGCTAAGTTAAATGCTTCAGCAGTATCATAGAAAGCTTCTTCAACAGTACTTGGCGCCATAACAATCTTAGGAATTTCACCGTGTGTACCGTAAATCATTGCCATTAAATCAGACTGCTCTTGCTTTGTTGGAAGACCAGTTGATGGACCTCCACGTTGTGTATCAACAATTACAATCGGAGTTTCCGTAATCCCTGCTAAACCAATTGCTTCCATTTTCAATGAAAGTCCAGGGCCTGATGAAGCTGTAAGGGAACGAACACCACCGTAGTTAGCACCGATCGCCATTGTTACCGCTGCAATTTCGTCTTCAGTTTGAATAACCGCTCCGCCTACTGCAGGTAATTTTTTAATCAAGTACTCCATGATTTCCGAAGCTGGAGTAATAGGATATGCAGCCATGAATCGGCAACCAGCAGCCAAAGCACCCATTGCGATGGCATCGTTTCCAATCATGAACAAACGATGCTTTCCATCAGCTTTTTCAAGGTGCATTGTTTCAATGCTGCCACCAAGCTTTTCCTTCATATATTCAAAACCAGAACGAATTGCTTCCATGTTCTTGTCAACGACTTGCTGACCTTTTTTACCGAAGATTTCTTTAACAACTACTTCAAAGACTTGGATATCAAGGTCTAAAACTGCACTTGTTGCCCCAATAGCAACCATGTTTTTCATTAAAGATGTTCCAAGCTCTGTTGCAATCTCAGTGAATGGAACCGCATACATTGCTGCCTTTGTGTCAGATGGTGGTTGAGGATTGAACTTCGCATCTGCAATGATAACTCCTTGATCGTGGAGTTCTTTATAGTTTAGATCTATTGTTTCTTGGTCAAAAGCAACCAAAATGTCTAGATCATCTGAGATGGAACGTACTTGATTCGTACTTACGCGGATTTTATTGTTTGTGTGGCCGCCTTTAATACGAGATGAAAAGTGACGATACCCGTACAGATAGTAACCTAATCGATTTAGGGCTATGGAAAATATCTCCCCAGTACTTTCTATGCCTTCCCCTTGCTGACCGCCAACTTTCCATGAAAGCTGATTAATCATTTCTTACACCCCTTTGGATACGTTAAGAAAATATGTAGAATATTTCAATTCTTAGTGTAGCACCTTCTAAAGTAATTCACTAGAAATTAACCTTAAAACGATAGAATTTCTTATAATTAATTTAAGCACGGTACTAAACGATTACAATTCTAGACCTTACTGTTAAAAATTGCAACCCTAAAAGACTAAATTTTGACGAAAATGTGAATATTTTTTTATTTTTTGAAAAATAATAGATAAGCTTTAGAAAAAACGAATATTTATTCAATTAAAGAATGAGGGAAAACCCTTATATATTGGGGTTTTTACTATTTTCATTCTCACAAACTATTTTTGAATTTTAATCCTGTTGTTTTTCCTTTGCGTATTTCAAAATAGTTTTTTTCTGCTTCAAACTCAAATTCTGTGCTTCATCCCTTTTTTTCTGCAAAAAAATAACCTGTTTACTATCTTGCAGTAAACAGGTTTTTTGTATATACTTCTTATTTTCGTTTTCGGGAACAGTATGCCCATTCCCAAAAGGATTGATTTTTAAAAATTAAACTTTCCCCAACTACCCAAACTTTTACTATCTCGGTTCAACAATCAGTTTAATTGCTGTACGCTCTTCATTGTCAATTTTAATATCTGTAAACGCCGGGATACAAATTAAGTCCACTCCACTTGGTGCAACAAAGCCTCTCGCGATTGCAACTGCCTTAACGGCTTGATTCAATGCACCTGCGCCGATTGCTTGAATTTCCGCAGCGCCTCTTTCACGTAAAACCCCCGCAAGCGCACCAGCTACAGAATTAGGATTAGATTTTGCTGAAACTTTTAATATTTCCATTTCTGGCTCCCCCTTGTTTAATTCCCGATCCCGCATGTTCAATTTTTTGAACAAATCAGGTGTAAATCATTCCATTGATACTATATTCGGGAAAAAGGAGAGATATTCCAGCTTGGTCTACAAAAAATTAGAAACCATTAAGAATAAAATGGATGGTCGTCGTTGATTAAGACCCGTTCGATTTTTTTGGCCGTCCCTGTTTTTTTATCAATATCGATTACAACTGCACTAAGCTGTGCACGACCGGTTTTTGGCACCTCGAAGCGGGCTGGCAGGCTTGTTAGAAACCTTTTAATAACTGCCTCACGTTCAACTCCTAATATGCCGTCATACGGCCCTGTCATGCCTACATCACTCAAATAGGCTGTCCCAGCTGGGAGAATTCGTTCATCCGCTGTTTGAACATGCGTATGGGTGCCCACGAGCGCAGAAATACGTCCGTCTAAGTACCAGGACAATGCTTGCTTCTCACTTGTTGCCTCAGCATGAAAATCGACAAAAATGATCGGAGTTCGTTTCCTAGCTTCCTCAACCAATTCATCTGCTTTTTTAAACGGGCAATCAATCGTAGGCATGAATGTCCGCCCCTGTAAATTGATAATCGCCACTTCATCTTGATTGACCTTTAGATAAACAATCCCTTTTCCGGGAACAGCATCCGGAAAATTGGCTGGGCGAACTAAATATTTTGCCTTATCAATAAACTCGAAAATATCACGGTTATCCCAAGCGTGATTGCCTAGCGTAACAGCCTGGGCTCCTATTTCTAGAAAGCCGCGATAAATCGCTTCTGTAATCCCTTTTCCTGACGCAGCGTTTTCCCCGTTAATGATTGTCACCGTGGGACGAAATTTTTCTTTCAGCTTAGGAACATATTCCTTCACCATGTCCCTTCCAGGTGATCCAACAACATCTCCTACAAACAAAATCCTCATCGTAATACCCTTTCTACTTACCATATTTTCTTTTTTTATTTTAGCATACCGTCCAAAAGGAACAAAAGTTCAAGACAGCATTGAGTAACAAACAGATTGGAACAGACTGGAAAGCGTGCCTTTTAATAAAAGACTTTGTTATATTTGGCTGTTGATTGCAGCGAGAGGTGCTCGCTTTCCGTGGGGGAGTCCGGGAGCCTCCTCGGCGCCATAGCGCCTGTGGGGTCTCCCGTGACACCTTCTCCCGCAGGAGTCTCGCACCTTCCACTCCAATCAACAGAGTGTTCAAAATCAAATTGTTCTTTAACACAGCAAAAAAAATAAAGCGGCGCTTAGCGCACCGCTTTATTTTGCATATTCAACAGCTCTCGTTTCACGAATAACTGTCACTTTTATATGGCCTGGATAATCAAGCTCTTCTTCAATTCGTTTTCGGATATCTCGCGCCAGTCGATGTGCTTCCAAATCATCGATTTGATCCGGTTTAGCAATAATCCGGATTTCACGACCTGCTTGAATCGCAAACGACTTTTCAACGCCATCAAACGACTCTGAAATCTCTTCAAGCTTCTCGAGTCGACGAATATAGTTTTCAAGAGTTTCACTGCGAGCGCCTGGTCTTGCAGCAGATAGAGCGTCTGCAGCGGCAACGAGTACGGCAATGATTGAAGTTGGTTCAGTGTCTCCATGGTGGGAAGCGATACTGTTAATAACAACTGGGTGTTCCTTGTATTTCGTTGCAAGTTCTACCCCAATTTCAACGTGGCTGCCTTCCACTTCATGATCGATTGCTTTACCGATATCGTGAAGTAATCCGGCACGACGCGCTAATGTTTCATCTTCACCTAACTCAGCAGCTAATAAGCCAGATAACTGAGCCACTTCGATTGAATGCTTTAACACATTTTGGCCATAACTTGTCCGAAACTTAAGTCGTCCAAGAATTTTAATTAGATCCGGATGGAGCCCATGAACTCCTACTTCAAAAGTAGTTTGTTCACCAATTTCACGGATATGCTCATCTACCTCACGGCGAGCCTTATCCACCATTTCTTCAATACGTGCAGGATGGATACGTCCGTCTTGCACAAGCTTATCAAGAGCCAAGCGGGCTGTTTCTCTACGAATTGGGTCAAACCCAGACAAGATAACCGCTTCAGGAGTATCATCAATTATGAGATCAATACCTGTTAATGTTTCAAGAGTTCGGATATTTCGTCCTTCGCGTCCAATAATTCGGCCTTTCATCTCATCATTTGGAAGATTGACAACAGAAACAGTTGTTTCTGCGACATGATCAGCTGCACATCTTTGAATCGCCAGTGACAAAATCTCTTTTGCCTTCTTGTCTGATTCTTCTTTAATGCGGTTTTCACTTTCCTTAATCATAACCGCAGTATCATGTGCAAGCTCCTGTTCCATCCGATCTAGAATGATGACTTTAGCCTCTTCACGCGATAAGCCCGAGATGCGTTCTAGTTCAGCTTGTTGCATACGTACCATCTCGTCCACTTTGCTTTCCATCTCTTCAATATGCTGTTGTCTTTGGTTAAGAGTATCATCTTTTCTCTCTAATTGAGCTTCACGTTTGTCTAACGATTCGTCCTTTCGATCAAGATTCTCCTCTTTTTGCAGCAACCGGTTTTCTTGTTTTTGCAGTTCATTTCTTCGTTCTCGAACCTCACGTTCAGCTTCTGTACGAAGCTTGTGAATTTCGTCCTTTGCTTCTAACAGTGCTTCCTTTTTTGATGCTTCAGCTTCTCGCTTTGCATCTTCTAAAATTTGCTCTGCAGCATTTTTTGCGCCTGCAATCTTTGCTTCAGCAATGGACTTACGAATAAAATAGCCAACAACCGCACCGACGAATAGGCCAAGCAAAATGGAGATGATCGCAATAGGTTCCATCGTTTCACCTCCTCTTGCTATGATCTTGTGATACATTTTTTTAACTTGTCGGCATGTACACTGGTTTCTCACGTCAATATACAGCACGAAGGCTTTTAACATTTCACATACTCATAAAAATGTAAAATATACATCTTCAATTGTAAAGCTGTGGAATTTCATTGTCAAGGGTTAGTCCCTTATCAATACTAGGTTTACCAAATTATGGGTTGTTTATCATTGTTTTGCAATTATTTTTTCAAATTTAAAAAAATCAGCAAAGCCAGTGGCTTTGCTGTGATTATTCTATTCAAGCTCAAATTCCTCTTGATCGTCTGCTTCGGTAATGACCTTTTCAGCATCAAGATTAAAATGGTCACGAATTTTTTGTTGTACTTCGTTTCGTATCTCTTTATTTTCTTTCAAATAAAGCTTAGCGTTTTCGCGACCTTGGCCGAGGCGCTCGTCATTGTATGAGTACCAAGAACCGCTCTTTTGAACGATATCCAGTTCAGAGCCCATATCGATGATTTCGCCTTCTTTGGAGATTCCTTCTCCATACATGATGTCAACTTCAGCCGTACGGAAAGGAGGTGCTACCTTATTTTTTACAACCTTAATTTTTGTCTTATTTCCGACAATGTCATTTCCTTGCTTTAATTGTTCAGCACGACGCACTTCAAGTCGAACAGTTGAGTAGAACTTGAGGGCACGACCGCCTGGAGTTGTCTCGGGGTTCCCGAACATAACTCCAACCTTTTCACGAATTTGGTTAATGAAAATAGCGATTGTTTTTGATTTGTTAATTGCTCCTGATAGTTTACGAAGGGCTTGTGACATTAAACGCGCTTGTAAACCAACGTGTGCATCACCCATTTCGCCTTCAATCTCTGCTTTTGGTACTAATGCCGCAACAGAGTCAATGACGATAATATCAATTGCACCACTTCGTACTAATGCCTCAGCGATTTCTAGTGCTTGCTCACCAGTGTCAGGCTGAGAAAGAAGCAATTCATCTATATTTACCCCTAGTTTTTGTGCATATACAGGATCAAGAGCATGCTCAGCGTCAATAAATGCCGCTTGACCACCTTTTGCTTGAACTTCAGCAATTGCATGGAGGGCAACGGTTGTTTTACCGGAACTTTCCGGACCATAAATCTCAATAATTCGGCCTCTAGGGTATCCACCTACTCCAAGGGCTACATCGAGTGCAAGAGATCCACTTGGAATGGTAGAAATTCTACGGTCAGTTTGCTCCCCAAGTTTCATGATAGAGCCCTTACCAAATTGTTTTTCTATTTGTTTCAATGCCATTTCTAAGGCAGCTTGACGATCACTCACTTCAGGTTTCCTCCTTTATATTTCGAAGAAGAAGATCTATCAGATGGAAATGTTAACCTTCAAAAACAGGTAAATTTCTTAACTCTGACTTGTTGATTCCACCACTATATCCTATACTAGCTTGTTTTGTGGTTCCCCTTAATCGACTTTGTCTCATCTCAAAACCTATTTATAATATACCTTCTTTTTTTTTGTTTGTCTATAAAAATATCGAACGTTTATTCGCTTTTTTCTGAGCCAATTTTTACAGGAAAATTGGGTTTTCTTTAGGGAATATTGAATAAATTAGAGTGAATTTTCTTCCAAAATGTTTGATTGTTGAGTTATCAGAATTATGGGTACTCGGTGCGGATACACCTTAATCAATCTTCTCGTGGCTATTTCTCTCTAGTGACCACTTTGACATCTAGTTGTTTGGTTTTTGGTCACATGATCACTTCATGTGACCACTTTCGTCTTTTCTTTTCCCCGTTTTGGTCACATGACACCTTCATGTAACCACTTTCGCCTTTTCAACTCCGGATTTTGATCACATGACACCCTCATGTGACCACTTTCGCCTTTTCAACTCCCGGTTTTGGTCACATGATCACTTCATGTGACCACTTTCGTCTTTTCCCCGTTTTGGTCACATGACCGCTCCATGTGACCACTTTCACCTTTTCCACTCCTGATTTTGGTCACATGACTGCTCCATGTGACCACTTTCACTTTTTCCACCCCCGGTTTTGGTCACATGACCGCTCCATGTGACCACTTTCAACTTTTCCACTCCCGGTTTTGGTCACATGACCACTCCATGTGACCACTTTGACCTTTTCCACCCCCGGTTTTGGTCACATGACCGCTCCATGTGACCACTTTCAACTTTTCAACTCCCGGTTTTGGCCACATAACTCTCTCTTGTAAAGCCACTCCCCCCAAAAACCCAAAAACACAGACCGCCTACTCGGCAGCCTGTGTCTCTGTTAATCTCTTAATTAATAAATAGAATCCATATTTCACTGCGCGTCGGCGAACTGAATCGCGATTTCCGCCTAGCAGTAGCTTTTTCACATAGGTTGGTTGCCCTTCCACGTGCAGGCCAATATAAACGGTGCCGACCGGCTTTCCTTCCTGTTCATCAGGACCAGCAACCCCGGTAAAACTCACGCCGATTTTAGAACCCATTAAATCAGCGACATTAAGTGCTAATTCCGATGCACAAGCTTCGCTAACAACGCCTTCTTTGTCAATCGTTTCCTGTTTAACATGAAGGATATTGGCCTTTACTTCATTCGTGTAGCAAACGACCCCACCCTTTAAAATCTGACTCGCACCAGATACGGATGTGATCTGTTGTTGAAACATTCCACCAGTAAGACTTTCAGCGGCAGCGATGGTTAGTCCCTGTTGCTTTAGAAGCTTCATTGCTTCCTCAAGCAATGAAGTCTCGTCATAGCCATACAAAAACTCGCCGACTCGGGATCGAATCTCTGCTTCAGCTAAATCAAGCAATCTCTCAGCCTCTGAAACAGAAGCGTGCTTTGCGGTAAGCCTTAGCGTTACTTCTCCATCGGCAGCTAGTGGAGCAATAGTTGGATTAGTTTGTCGCTCAATTATGTCATCTATTTCTGTTTCAAGTGCAGCTTCGCCAATTCCAAAGAAACGAAGCACCCTAGAAACAATTTGTTCGCGATCAGATAATTTTGATAACAAAAAGTCGTAACCGTAATGAGCCATCATCGGCTCCATTTCACTAGGTGGTCCAGGCAGCAGCATGTACATACGGTCCTTAACCGATAATGCCATCCCTGGTGCCATGCCATTATCATTAGGCAACACATGAGAGCCTTCTAATATTAACGCCTGTTTCCGATTGTTTTCAGTCATGGTCCGATTGGTACGAACGAAATAGGCTTCAATAGACTTAAGTGCCTCTTCATCGAAAACAAGTTTTTTTCCTAAATGGGCGGCAATGGTCTCTTTCGTTAAATCATCTTTTGTTGGACCTAATCCCCCTGTAAAAATAATTAAATTCGAACGGGTTTCGGCCGTTTCGAGGGCCGCTTTTAATCGCCCGGGGTTGTCTCCAACAACAGTGTGATAGTAAACATTTATACCAAGATCTGCAAGCTGCTTCGAGATAAACTGAGCATTTGTATTGACGATTTGCCCGAGTAGAAGCTCAGTGCCTACCGCGATGATCTCTGCGTTCATGGTTATGCCCCCCTGTGTGTTGCTATTATTTTGATTGCGTTAACGCGTGTCTATTTTTATAAAAATAATCCCATCCAGACCAAATAGTAAAGAATAACGCAACCCAAAGAGCTATATCAGCAAATGGCAGATTGATTAATTCAAAAATTGTATTATGTAAAAGAAGTGCAGAAATCGCAACAATCTGTGCCCACGTTTTGATTTTACCTAGCATATTAGCCGCAACCACTTCTCCTGTTTCAGCAAGAATTAAGCGAAGACCGGTTACCGCAAACTCACGGCTAATGATCACAATCACAATCCACGAAGCCGCAAAGCCTAGTTCAACCAATACAATGAGTGCAGCCGATACTAGAAGCTTGTCCGCAAGCGGGTCTAAAAACTTCCCTAGATTCGTAACAAGATTGTATTTTCTGGCATAGTGTCCGTCAATCCAATCTGTAGTTGATGCAAGAATAAATATGAGAGCTCCAACAAAATGGGTAACAGGCATGTCCGCCCCTAAAAAGGTCATTTCACCCCATGAAAAATCTACAAGCATAACAATAAGAAATAAAGGAATTAAAAATATTCTTGATACAGTAATTTTATTAGGTAAATTCATCTTTTTTCCCTCCAATTAGAAAAGCGGAAGCGCCTGTATGTTAAATTGGCAGGCGTTTACGCAGGCTAAACAGCATCCACTAAAGCGAATAGCCTAGCCATTAAAAACAAAGCGAAAAATAGTCATCAGGTGATGACTATTCATTCGTTACTACATAGCGAATCGTAATGTCTTGTCGGACTTGCTCGGATGGCGGAATTGCGTATTCAAGCTTTTGTCCATTGACATAAATTTGTGTATCTAATGAACGACCGACCACGATTACCGCTTCAGTTTCTTTTGAGAAATCAATCGTTTGGCTCTCAGTAGCCCCAACTTTTAACATTCCTTGAAAGAATGAGGTGCCCTTACCGTTTAAGATATTCACCCATGTTTCACCAGTGGTGGCAACCTTTAATTCGAACTTTTCGGCATTCTTTAATTCATATGTGGTTTCTTTTCCTTGGGATGTAACAACAGCCAAAGCTTGGGTTGTTTTTTCCTCTTTCTTATCATCCTCTTTATCGTCTTTCTTGTTGTCAGCTGGTTTATCTTCTGTCTTTTGATCTTCTTCGGCAGCCTTATCTGACTTATCCTTAGAGTCCTCTGAGTTCTTCAGATTTTCAGACTCTTCGATTGACACGGTTTCACCATCTTTGGCCACTTTATTCTCATCATCGTTCTCGGCACTTTTCGATGCAAATAAGTAAACAAGTGCTACAGCACCAATGATGAAGACTCCGATCAGGATTTTTGGCAGTAAATCTAGAACCTTTGAAGTACCAGCAGGAATGGTCTTTTTTGTTTGAACACGGGACAAATTTTCATTTAATTGCTCGTCGTAGGCGGACGGTATATCCTCTTTAAAATTTTGAAACAGCTCTTCTTGGTCAAGTCCAACCGCTTCTGCGTATTGTTTAATAAATGCGCGCACGTAAAATTTACCGGGCATCATCGAATAATTTCCTTCTTCAATACCCTGTAAATACCTTTTCTGTATTTTAGTTAAGGATTGTAGATCATCTAAACTCAGCCCTTTAGCTTCCCGAGCTTCCTTTAGCCGATTCCCTAATTCTGTCACTGGAAACACCACCAATATTAAAAATCAAACCCTCCAAAATCAGGAGCTGAGAACATATTATTATGATTAACCAAATCGTATGTAATCTCCTCACTAGGGTCATTTCTTAGCTCGATAATATAGTCAAAATCATCCATGGTATACTCGGTGTTTTGCACAAAAACATCCGGATGTTCAATTACTTTAACCGTTGGCATTCGCATAATTTCTCGAATTAGCTGCCAATGACGTTCGTTCGCCCTCCGTGTTGAGACGATCCCATCGATAATGAACACATTATTTGCACTATATTCATCCTCAATTAACTGATTCCGAATTGTTTGTTTAAGCAAAGTCGAAGAAACAAACAGCCATCTTTTGCTTGCACATACACTTGAAGCTACAATAGACTCTGTTTTTCCAACCCGTGGCATGCCACGGATCCCAATTAACTTATGGCCATCCTGCTTCATTAATTCTGCCATAAAGTCTACCAAAACGCCAAGGTCATCGCGGACAAATCTAAAAGTTTTTTTATCATCTGCATCTCTTTGTATGTATCGACCATGTCTTACTGCCAATCGGTCCATCAGCTTCGGTTCACGAAGCTTAATTACTTTTATTGTATCCATCGTATTTAAAATTGACTCTAATCGTTGGATGCGCTCATTGTCTTCAGCTTTGATCAGCAAGCCACGACGGCCTTCGTCAATACCATTAATTGTGACGATATTAATTTTTAACATACCTAGTAAGGAGGAAATATCACCAAGTAACCCTGGGCGGTTTTTTTGAATTTCATATTCTAAATACCATACTTTTTTCTCCATGAAAGCCTCCACCTATTAGTCAAGAGATATTTTTCCTCTTTTTTCATCTAGCTACTATAATAAATGATTTTGATTGAAGATGAAAGGAAAAACAAACAGACTGTAAAAATTTCAGGTAGAGAGTCGTTCTTGATTGCCATGGTTCAAAAAAAAAGAGAGGGACCCCTCTCTTTTTTTAAAAAAATTAACCTTATCACCGAGATCCGTCATTAGAAACAAGCTTTACCATCATGTTAGCAATTGCATGCTGCTCTTCTTGTGAAGCAACAGACCATAAATCAGAAAGAATTTTTTCTTGCTCGTTTTTAGGTTCAACTTGGTTTGCTAAATAATCGCCGATTTGATAAGCGAGATCATTAACCACTTCTTTGTTCATACCAGTATTTTGAGCTTGGTGAAGGCGATCTCCTAAGAAATCCTTCCATTGTGACCAGTTATCTAAAACAGACATCGTGAAACCTCCTTAAAAAGTAGTCATGTTTATTTTGTTTCAGAGGCTTCAAATTATTCATTTATTTTTTTAAAAGTAGGGCTTTTAAATTTGGCTGTTGATTTCCGCTCCAGGTGCTCAGCGACCCAGCGGGGGAGTCCGGGAGCCTCCTCGGCGCCATAGCGCCTGTGGGGTCTCCCGTGACACCTTCTCCCGCAGGAGTCTCGCACCTTCCGCTCCAATCAACAGTGTTCAAAAAATCAACAATATTCTATATCACAATCATCATTATATGTACCATCCGCCATTTATTGAAAGGATTTGGCCGGTGATGTAGGAGGAATTATCGGAGAGCAGG
>NZ_JBKFGH010000015.1:0-66015 GCF_051233475.1 Neobacillus terrisolis
TCAAAAAATCAACAATATTCTATATCACAATCATCATTATATGTACCATCCGCCATTTATTGAAAGGATTTGGCCGGTGATGTAGGAGGAATTATCGGAGAGCAGGAAAGATACGCCATCTGCGATATTTGCCGGTGTCCCGAGTTTCCCTAGCGGAATTTCTCCGCTTAGTACTTCTAGTTCCTCCTCAGTAAAGCGATTCATCATGTCCGTTTTAATAGCCCCTGGTGCAACGGCATTTACGCGGATTCCATTAAGGGATACTTCCTTGCTTAATGCTTTAACAAAAGCAATCTGTGCTCCTTTTGCAGTCGAATAAGCCACTTCACAGGCTGCACCTGTCTGCCCCCAAATTGAGGATATGACGACAATATTCCCCTGTCTTTTAGCCACTAATTTCGGCAATAACTCTTTCGTTAACAGCAGTGGAGCTTTAACGTGTAAGTTGATCAATTGCTCTAAATGGCTTTCTTCTAAATCCATGAGCAGTCCATAGTGACTTGTGCCGCTGTTGTGAACGATAGCATCAAGGGAAAAAACATTCGCTGCAACCTTTTTATAGCCTTCAGGTTCGGCCAGATTTGCCTGAATCGGTATATATTCCCCTTGAAACTCTTGTAAGCGGGCAAGAAGCTCCTGAATCGCAGCCTCGTTTTGGTAATAATGTAAATATAACGAATATCCCTCGGCAGCAAGTTTAAGCGCAGTGGCTTGGCCAATTCCCCCGCTTGCTCCGGTTATCAGTACAAATTTTTTCATTTTAAATCTCCTCTACAAAAATAGATCTGTCTAAAGGAAAAAGCGTCGAAGGCTCGACGCTTTAAGTTTATCCCACTTTTTCTGGTCAGTAAAACCGTTTCTGTTATTTCGATTTCGGAACAACCTGACAAACAGTAAAACGATCTTCGGAAATCAATTCCGCTCCAGCTTGTTTTACATCTTCAAGCGTTATTTGTTCTAGGGTCGGTACAACTGAGAATAAATCCATTTCATTAAATGCATATCTGGTAAATTGGTTGGCTATATACTCAGGTGAATTGACCGCTCTTAAAAAGGCCCCGATTTTTTTCTTTTTCGAGCGATTGAGTCCATCTTCTGTAAATGAACCCCCGTTAATCGCTTCAAAAAACATCCCTTTAATCGTTTCGGCCAGCTTATTAGGATCGCTTGTATCGCCGCCTACCATAGCAAAACCAAATCCTTTTTCAAGTGTATAATCAAATGAAAAAGTTTCGTCAATTAATCCTTCACTGTAAAGCTTATTATAGTTCTCAGAGCTTTTACTAAATAATAAATCAAGTAAAACATTGACCGTCAGCTCCGCTTTTAACATCTCTGGACCTGAAAGGTTCGTATTCAAAGCTTTTATACCCACTAAGCATTTTGAGGTTTGGACATTCATGTTTAGGATTTTCGTTTTTTCAGCAACAGAAACTGGCTCTTCATCATATTTCCGTTTAATTTCTGACTGGTCATTGTATTGCTTCTTACCTTGATTATCAATAATCTGCTTCATAATGGCATCAGGATTAACCGGTCCGACAATAAACAGCAGCATATTACTCGGATGATAGAATGTATGGTAGCATTCATAAAGCATATCTTTTGTAATTTCAGTAATGGATGGGATTGTACCCGCAATATCAATTTTAACCGGGTGCGTATGGTACATGTTTTCAATCAGTCCAAAATACAGGCGCCAATCAGGATTATCGTCGTACATCGTAATTTCCTGGCCGATGATTCCTTTTTCCTTTTCAACTGTTTGTTCGGAGAAATAAGGCTCCTGGACAAAATCCATTAATGTCTCAAGATTTTTTTCCACATCAGCTGTACTGGAAAATAAATAGGCTGTCCGTGTGAACGAAGTAAACGCATTTGCCGACGCGCCTTGACGACTAAACTGCTGAAAAACATCGCCATCTTCTTTTTCAAACAGTTTATGTTCCAGAAAATGGGCTATCCCATCTGGGACCTTCACATAATCAGATTTCCCAAGCGGAACAAAATGATTATCAATTGAACCGTACTTTGTTGTAAAAGTCGCATACGTCTTGTTGAACCCTTTTTTCGGCAGGATATATACGTCTAAACCGTTATCCATTTTTTGATAAAATAATTCTTCTTGAAGCTGGTCAAAGGTTATTTTCTCCATCAATTGCCCGCCTCCGTTCCAGTAAGAAAGTAAATGGTATCTAAGTCGATTTTTTCGGCAACCTTCACAATTTGATCTCGATTGGTTTGTTCCATTTGTTCGAGCCATTGCGTGAGGGAAATCTTTTTGTGTGAGACAACATTGTGATAAAGAATTTCTACCATGCCTCTTGCGGTATCAATGGTTTCTAGCAATTGGTTTTTAATTACCGCTTTAGTCTGTTCAAGCTCCTGATCCGTAAAATCACCGTTTTTCATTGCTTGCATCTGTTCTTTGATAATCGAAATGGCCTGATCGTAATTTTTATTATCGATTCCTGACATAACCATCATAAGACCTTTATGGCTTTCAAGTCTGCTCGCAGCGTAATAGGCTAAGCTTGCTTTTTCACGGACATTAATAAATAGTTTTGAATGAGAGAAGCCTCCATAAATTCCATTAAACACTTGCAGAGCGAAATAATCGGCATCTCCATACACAACATGGGTCCGATACCCGATATTTAGCTTTCCTTGCTTAACATCCTGAACCTCTTTGACTTCTTTTTCTTCTTTACTCTGTCTGTTTTGATTGACCTCCGCAGTCTTAGGGGTACGAGGCGTAAAGTGAAGCAATTCATCAGCAATGGATTGAACCTCGTATTCGTTTACATCCCCTATTACATAAAAGTCCAATTCATCTTCAGCAAAAGCTTGTTGATAATATTGATATAATATTTCCGGGGTAATTTTATCAACATCCTCCATTTGTCCATGAACATTCAATGCGTATGGTTCATCTTTGCACATTTCTTCCACTAATCTGAAGCTTGAGTAGCGCATTTTATCATCAAAAAGGGATTGAATGCGTTGCTTTAACGTCCTCTTTTCGCTGTCAACGGTTGTTGGATCAAACGAAGAATTTGCGACATTTGGATTGGTTAGTATTTCCGAAAAAAATTCAATCGCTTTTCGTAAAAGAGGGGTCGGATCAGATAGGAATTTTTCATTTGCCACTTCTAATGAAAAGCTGACAATATGGTATTCACCTTTTTTGGCTAAATCGACAAAGAGGGAGGCACCATATAAATCATCTAAATAGGACCGTAAAATGGTTGTAGAAGGGAACTTCTTTGAATTGCTTTGCAGAACATATGGTAATAGCGCTCTTACCGTATTGTTTTCCTTATGAAGGGGGGCTTTCATTTTCCAAACAAACGTATTGGTTTTGAATTTATCTGTTTTTACGATATGCAGGTGATAGCCTTTCATTTCTTTAACAGTTTCTGTTAGTACAGTCATTTCCATCCTCCTGACACTAAAAGCTATGTCTAATCTTATGTAATTGCATGTTCTGTTATTTTTCCCAAAATAAATTTATTCAAGCCATTTTAAAAAAATTTGCCAAAGATGACTATTCTTTTACTATACCTGCGAAAGGCACCGATGTCCAAAATGTACCTTTTCTTATACTTAGGCTGGTTGCGTTAATATCCCAGGAGTGACATTTTTTTATTGATTTTGCTTTATCTAGACCCTTCTATTAGCCATTTTTCTCTAAAATTCCTGCATTTTGGTCGATTGGACTTTTTAATTGACCACTTTGGCAGTTTCTCTTCTCTATTTTGGCCAGTTGGACCATTCTATGAACCACTTTGGCAGTTTCTCCTCTCCATTTTGGCCAATTGGACACGTCTATGAACCACTTTGGCAGTTTCTCCTCTCCATTTTGGCCAATTGGACACGTCTATGAACCACTTTGGCAGTTTCTCTTCTCCATTTTGGCCAATTGGACCCGTCTATGAACCACTTTGGCAGTTTCTCTTCTCTATTTTGGCCAATTGGACACGTCTATGAACCACTTTGACATTTTCTCTTCTCTATATTGATCAATTGAGACTAGTCAGCCAAGTTCACTCACCGCTCAAAAACCTTGACCTTTTAAGCACTCCTCTAAAAAAAACTGCCCCAACCGATTAATCGATTGGGACAGTCAATAAATGTTTTTAAAGATTTAACGTTTACCTGAATCAAACGGTTCACCAGCGGCTTTAGGAGCTTGAGAAGACTTCGAGAAAACAACTAAAGCTAGTAAAGTCACTACATAAGGGAAAATCTTAAGAATAATTGGCGGAATTACCGCAAATTCCGGGATAACTTGAGAAACGTTGGCAATCGTACTGGCAAAACCGAAAAAGAATGTAGCTGCTAATACGCCATAAGGTCTCCATTGACCGAAAATTAATGAAGCGAGAGCTAAAAAGCCCAAACCTGAAACGGTACCTGTAAATTCCCCGGCATACGTAACAATGATGAGCGCACCACCTAAGCCAGAGAATGCACCAGAAATAATGACACCGCTGTATCGGATCGCTCTAACGTTCACGCCCGCTGCTTCAGCAGCCTGTGGATACTCCCCACAAGACCGTAGGCGAAGGCCATACTTCGTTTTATATAAAATAAATGTACTTAATACGAGAACAGCTAAAATGAACCATGTTGTCGGATAGGTTTTTGTAAAAAACAAATCACCTAAAATGGGAATCGATGATAGAACAGGAATATCCATTGGTGCAAATCCACTAGTTATACGGATGTTCCCACTTCCTGTAATATTTCTAGCTAGAAATACGGTTAGGGCTGTAGCAATTAAGTTAATAGCTGTACCGCTAATAATTTGATTTGCACTTAGATTAATACTCGCAAAAGCATGTAACAACGAAAACAAAATTCCTGCAACCATTGCTGCCAATAAACCAATCCATAATACAAATGTACTATGAGGCCATGTCCCTTGAAGGTAGTAAATCGTTAGCGCTCCAGAAAAGGCACCAATGACCATTAAGCCTTCAAGTCCAATATTGACAACTCCACTTCTTTCACTAAAAAGACCGCCCAATGCTGTAATAAGAAGAGGAATAGTAAAGATAATTGCGTAAGGAAAAATTTGCTCAATGATTGTCCACATCTTATGATTCCCCTTTCTTAACATCAGGGACGACTATTTCTTTACTAGAACGTGTTTTCCAAAACCTTTTTATTAAACGTTCAATTAAAATACTTGTTGCAGCAAAATAAATGATAATGGCAATAATCGTGTTAGCCAGTTCAGGTGGAATTTCCGTCATCGCGTTCATAAAGCCTGTACCGGAATAAAGAATTCCAAAGAGGATTGCTGCAAAAAATACACCGATTGGTGTGTTCGCACCCAGTAATGAGACGGCAATTCCGTCATAGCCTGCGGTCGGTAATATCCCAATCTGAATACTTGAAGCATTTCCTGTATAAAGTGCTACTCCACCTAGGCCCGCAAGACCGCCAGAAATAAGCATGGAAAGGATAATGTTCCGGTTAACACTCATTCCTGCATACTCTGCTGCATAGCGATTGAAGCCAACTGCCTTTAACTCAAATCCTAATGTTGTCCGATTGATGATAAATGAAATGATGATGACAGCAATCACAGCAATAAATAAACCTAAATTAATATAGGAACCATCAAACATGTCCGTTAAAAACGGAACCCGTAAAGTCGCTGCTTCCGGAAGCTTACGAGATTCGGTTTCAAGGAATTCTCCTTTAAAGTAAGCCGGCACCACATAATATACAGTCCAATAGGCAATCCAGTTCATCATGATCGTGGAAACCACCTCATGAACATTAAATCTAGCCTTGAGCAATCCCGGAATAAATGCCCAAAGTGCTCCACCTACTAGACCTGCAAAAATCATAAATAAAAGTAAAACTGGTCTTGAAAAATCATAGGTTAACCCAACAGCCGAAGCAAGCAAACCGCCGATTAACATTTGACCGGACGCGCCAATATTGAACAATCCTGTTCGAAACGCAAAGGCAACAGAAAGTCCTGTAAAAATTAACGGAGTTGCAGTGGCCAAGGTATCCCCGATACGAGCAATATTTTTTAACGCCCCTTGAAATAAATATGAATATCCTTCAATAGGGTTACTTCCGATGAAGAGCATTAATATTCCGCCAGCAATCAATCCCAAAATTATGGCGATTAATGATACGATGGTATTTCTCATACGCTTCTCTCCTTACCTACGCCTGCCATCATTAGACCTACCTCATTTTGATTGGTTTCAGAAGCTTTAACAACCCCTATGAGTTCACCATTATTTACAATGGCAATCCGGTCGGAAAGCTGAAGTACTTCATCCAGTTCTAATGAGACTAATAGGACAGCGTTCCCTTTATCTCGATGTTCAATTAATCTTTTATGAATGTATTCTATCGATCCTACGTCCAATCCCCGCGTTGGCTGAACAGCTATAAGCAGCTTAGGGTCTAATTCAATTTCACGTCCAATAATCGCCTTCTGTTGATTACCTCCAGAAAGTGTTCTGGCAACGGATGCTGCCCCTTCACCCGAGCGAACGTCAAAATGATCTAATATTTTTTTTGCATAGTTGCGAATGGCAGCTCTGTTTAATAAGCCGTTTTTTGCAAAAGGTGGTTTATTATAAACTTCTAAAACCATATTTGATTCTAACGTGTAGTCTAATACTAATCCCCGCTTTTGTCTGTCTTCAGGGATATGTCCGACCCCTTTTTCAATTCTTTGACGAATCGGGATATTCGTGATTTCATCACCATTTAAAAAGATATGGCCTGATTCAACCTTACGAAGGCCGGTAATCGATTCAATCAGTTCTGATTGTCCATTTCCTTCTACCCCGGCAATCCCGACAATTTCACCTTCCCGAACTTCAAGAGAGAAATTCTTTAGTCCCATAACATTTCTGTTGCTTTTTGCAGAAACCGAATCTATTTTAAGTACAACTTCACCAGGTGCACTTTCTTTCTTATCCACTTTAAATGAAACATGACGACCTACCATCATTTCAGCAAGGCTTGCTTCACTTGCTTCCGCTACGTTTACTGTTCCGATTGATTTACCACGTCGAATAACTGTGCAACGATCTGCAACTGCTTTAATTTCCTTTAATTTATGGGTAATGATAATAATAGACTTTCCTTCTTTAATAAGATTCCGCATAATTTTCATTAATTCTTCAATTTCATTTGGAGTTAAAACCGCAGTTGGCTCGTCAAAGATGAGAACCTCTGCTTCACGATATAGCATCTTCATAATTTCGACACGCTGCTGCATACCAACTGAAATGTCTTCAATTTTGGCATATGGGTCTACATTTAATCCGTAATGTTTTGATAACTCAGCAATTCTTTTTGCAGCTTTCTCGATATCAAGGACCATTCCTTTTAAAGGTTCACTGCCTAAAATAATATTTTCTGTCACAGTAAAATTATCTACTAGTTTAAAATGTTGATGGACCATTCCAATCCCCAGGCGATTCGCGACATTAGGATTAGAGATACGAACTTCTTTACCATCTACTTTGACTATCCCTTTTTCGGGTTGGTACATACCGAACAATACACCCATTAAGGTAGATTTTCCTGCCCCGTTTTCCCCTAGAAGTGCATGGATTTCCCCTTTTTTTAATGATAGGGAAATATTATCATTCGCAACAATACCCGGGAATTCCTTCCGAATATTCAGCATTTCAACAACATAACTCATAGTAGCACTCACCTTTTTATATAGACTTGATCAATAGGGAGTCCCCTATCACTACACCAACCTGGTAGGATATGAAATTTAATCCATTTTATCTATTTATTGGGCCTAACAATATAATTTGCAAAAGAGACGGAAAAAACCGTCTCTTTTGCAATATCGTTTTACTTTAATAAACTTCCTTGTTCAGAAGAAACTTTAATCTCACCAGATTTAATTTTTGCGAATACTGCATCTACTTCACTAATTGTTGCTTCACTTAAGTTCGGGTTTTTCTCAGGTAAGCCAATACCATCGTTTTTCGCATCAAATGTTAGCGATTCTCCACCAGGGAATTTTCCATCTAGCTCACGTTGAACCATATCAAATGATACTGCATCAACCTTTTTCATTGCGGATGTTAAAACAACGGATTTGTCACCTTCGTATTTACCGTCATCATATTGGTCTACGTCAACACCGACCATCCAAACTTTTTCTCCCGCTTTAACACGAGTTTTTGCTTCATTAATTGCTCCTACACCAACGCCACCGGCTGCTGCGAAAATTACGTCAACACCACGGTCAAACATTTGAGCTGCAATTTGTCCACCAGCTGCTGCATTATCAAAAGATCCTTGATAGATTACGTTTTCAGCCTTAATGGTGATCTTCGTGCCTAAATTGTCATTGGCATATTTTAATCCTTGTTGGAAGCCCCAGTTGAACTTTTGTACCGCTGGAATTTCCATACCGCCGATAAAGCCTGCTTCACCTTCTTTTAACTGAAGTGCCGCGGCAACTCCAGCTAAGAAGCCTGATTCATGCTCGGCAAAGAAAACAGCGACTGTATTATCCTTAATTACTGGCTTAAAATCACCTTTATGTGGATTTCCGTCAATAATGACAAATTTAGCATCTTTATATTTATCCTGTGCTTGGTATACTGCAGTTTCGAATTTGAAGCCTGGTGTTACGATAAACTTATATCCAGCGTCATATAAGTTTCCAATTTCTTTTAAGTATTCTGCTTCTGTTGTTCCTGCTGGTTTGAGGTATTTTGCTTCAACCCCAAGCTCATCTTTCGCTTGAAGGATCCCTTCCCATGTACCTTGATTAAACGATTTGTCGTCAATGGTTCCTGCATCGGTAACCATACCTACTTTTAGATCTGTTTTTGCACCTTTATCACCGGCGTCATCTTTTCCTTCATCACCGCCGCCACCACAAGCTGCTAACATCGTGCTTGCTGCCAAAAGCAATGACATAACAAAACCAAATTTGCGCTTTTTCAAGGTCTTACCCCCTATTTGTTTGATTTAGTAAGAATGCTTTAAAGAATATAAGTTTAGAATGTCCTAAAAAATTTTTTTAAATTCTTTTTCTTAGAACATGAAACTTAAACTTATCTGCTTTAAAATAATTTACTGAATACAAGATTGGTTCATCAGATTCGTCAAAATGCATTTGCCGTAAAACAAGCAATGCTGCTGTAGGGTCACATTGAAGAATCGGAGAAACTTTCTCATGATAACCAATCGGCTCAATGTTGGCTACAGCGTATGTAACTCTCCGATTAGAAACAGATTCTAGGATAGAGAAAATAGATTCTTGCCCAGCCGTGTAAGACTCGGGTAATATTGCTTCAGGTATCTTATCAATGCAATACACTACTGGTTCCCCGTTTGCAGTCCTAACCCTTTCACTGACCACTATTTTTTCATCCTTGGAGAAAGAGAATCGATGAACATCTGCTTCAGTTGGTTCTACTGTCTGGGAATTTAAAAAAATGGTTCCTGGAGTCATTCCTGCTTGTTCAATCATACTAGTGACACTGCTAAGTTGCTCGATTCCTGATGTGAACAGAGGCTTCGCGTTAATAAATGTACCTACGCCATGACGCCGAATGATAACGCTTTCTTCTTCTAAGATACGTAATGCTTCTCTTAGAGTCGCCCTACTCACTCCAAGCTGTTTTGCAAGTTCGAATTCGGACGGAAGCTTTTCCTTCTCTTGATAAATTCCATTTTCGATATCTTGCTTTAATCGATCGATAACTTGTAAATATAAGTGTCGACTATCTGATTTTATTGACATGCTGGTTCCTCCAACCGTTTTTTGCTCAGACATCAGACCTCTGATGTTTAATCATTCCTACTAATCGAAAATACTATAACATACTTTTCTGGTATAAATAAATAGAGTTTTTAGTTTTAGAAAAAAAAGATTGAAAAGCTATTTTATTCCCTTTTTAAAACTTGACAAAGTCTGAATTGCTATTTTTAATTAAAGCCTTGTTTTTATTATATTTAACAAGTATTTTTATAATTCTTGGATGATTTTATGCAATGCTATTTCTACTGAATTTTGTCAATTACCCCCACACAGAAAGCGTTTTCAATAGTATGTCACATCTAAAATCAAGGCATTGTTAAATTAGGCTGTTGATTTCCGCTCCAGGTGCTCCCTTTCCGCGGGGGAGTCCAGAAGCCTCCTCGGCGCCATAGCGCCTGTGGGGTCTCCCGTGACACCTTCTCCCGCAGGAGTCTCGCACCTTCCGCTCCAATCAACAGTGTGCTCAAAGTTCTTTATACACAGCCAAAATTAAAAAAGCTAATCCTTAAATATGGTTAAGGATTAGCTTTTGATGTTATTATGCGTCTTTTTCGGTATCTGCATTCATTTTTCCAATTAGGACCGCTCGGGGTTTGCTTCCTTCATATGGGCCAACTACGCCTCGGACCTCCATCTCATCAATCAACCTTGCTGCTCTCGTATAACCAATTCTAAATCTTCGTTGAAGCATGGAAACAGATGCGGTTTGCATTTCAACAATAAGCTGCACCGCCTCATCGTACAGTTCATCCTCTACTTGCGAAAAAGTAGCTGGTTGATCATCAGGAATCATTTCCTCTTGGTACTGAGCTTTTTGTTGAGAGATAACAAAATCAACCACTTCTTCTACTTCTTCATCTGATAGAAAAGCCCCTTGCACTCGAACCGGTTTCGATGCCCCTACTGGAAGGAAAAGCATATCGCCTCGTCCTAGTAATTTCTCGGCACCACCCATGTCCAAAATAGTGCGTGAATCGGTGCTAGATGAAACAGCAAACGCAATTCGAGATGGAATATTGGCTTTAATGACTCCGGTAATTACGTCGACTGAAGGACGTTGAGTTGCAATAATAAGGTGGATTCCTGCCGCACGAGCCATTTGTGCTAAGCGCGTAATTGCATCCTCAACATCGGAAGAGGCAACCATCATCAAGTCCGCCAGCTCGTCGACGATAACGACGATATATGGCAATAACGGCTGTTTAGCCTCTTCTTCCGCATTATATCTCTTTATATAATCATTATATCCTTCAATATTTCTTGTCCCTGTATGAGAGAACAACTCGTAGCGCCGTTCCATTTCATTAACGACTTTTTTCAATGCCTGTGACGCCTTTTTTGGATCCGTTACGACAGGTGCTAATAAATGAGGAATTCCGTTGTATACGTTTAATTCCACCATCTTTGGATCGATCATCATCATTTTTACTTCATGTGGTTTGGCCCTCATTAAGATACTGGTAATAATGCCGTTGATACAAACACTCTTTCCGCTCCCTGTTGATCCCGCAACTAGTAAATGCGGCATTTTATTCAGTTCTGCGAGCTTCGCATCACCGGTTATATCTCGTCCAAGTCCAATTAATAGTTTTGCATCAGGACGATCGTTTTGCTTAGACTCTAACACCTCGCGAAGGGAAACAATTGCGACCTCTGAATTCGGTACTTCAATTCCAATGGCCGATTTCCCCGGAATGGGAGCTTCAATCCGAATATCTTTAGCAGCCAATGCTAATGCTAAATCATCACTAAGGCTAACAATTTTACTTACCTTCACCCCTACATCTGGGTGCACTTCATATTTTGTAACGGCCGGGCCTAGATGAACCTGAGTAACCCTCGCTTTTACTCCAAAACTTTGGAATGTTCTTTCAAGCTTGGCAGCATTAGCATGGATTAATTCGTACTCACCGCTTTGGTCGGTTTGCCTTGGAAATTTCAACAGTTTTAATGGAGGTAGCTCATACGCTACATTTTCAACCTCGGTAAAAGTGATAATCGGTGCAGCTTCCTCAGTTTCATCATGATTATCCGCTGCTGTTTGATGATTTTCTGAAGGAGCAGCCTTTTTTTCTTCACCAGCAGGATAAGCACGTTCTGCAAAACTTGAAATAATAGGCTCTGGCGTTGGCAGAGGCTCCAACTCCGGTATTGGAGTCGAAGAAATCGGCACAATTACCTCGTCCTCTTCCTTTTGCTCCGGCTTTGATTTTTTCTTTTCCTTCTGTTGTTTTTGTTTATCTGCTAATTTTTGTTTACGGGACTCGCCCCAGCCTTTCATGTCATTAATAAATGCAGCCCATTGGTTTTTAATGAATTCCCACAGTTTAGGCAAGAGCTTTCCTAGCACCGCACCTAGGGGCTTGCCGGTAATGAGTGTTGTCCCAATAATAATTGAAACAAAGGCCACAATCTTTGTTCCAGCCTCCGCGAATAGGAAGTTTGATAATGCGTAGAGAACAGCACCAATCATACCACCGCCCAATTCACGCGTACTGGTTTGATTCCTAACTTCACCGTTCCACCAAATATCGAATGTTTTCTCAATTACGCTAGGATTTTTAAATTGACCATTGTTTGATAGAATTTCAATAAAACTAATATGATCTAATAGTAAAATGGCCCCCATTACGATGTATAGGCCTATTAACTTTGTTCCAAACAAATATGGTAGTTCACGCTTGATCATCATGTATAAACTAAAAACAATTAGTCCAATTAAACTAACGATATACCATTCACCCATAAAGAAGCGGAAGAAGAGGATGAAGGCATCCCCAGCTTTCCCCCCCAGGTCGGCAATAGTAATAATAGAAAGGGCAATGATAATGAGCCCATATAATTCAAATTTGACCGTCTTTTTTAATTCAGTTTTTTTCTTTGTCATTCGTGTTTTTTTCTTAGCCATATAATCACCTAGGAGTATTTTATAGTAATAAGCATTCTCGTATATGTAAGAAATAAAGCAGCCTATTATTGGCTGCTCATTCATAATAATCCTTATTATACCATAATCTTAATCCAAACTGGTGTTTGTAGTAAATAGATCAAAAAGAAATTTTTGTTCCTGGACAGAGGCGGTCATTTAGATAATGCTGAGGGTCCGTGCTTACAATCCGAACGACTCGATATTGATTTTCTTCAGTCTTTTCAACTATGATTGGAACGCCTTGATATGTTATTAGTTTTGCTTGAGAGTCTTCATACGTTTCAACTGGGAAAACTAGTTCATGAGGCATCATCGTATATAAAATCATTGAACTAACCCCTTATTCTCATTTTCCTTCTTTTTCAAGTCTATTAGTTCGTTTAGTTTTTTCATCGCCTGACCGATGCCGCCGACTTCATCGATTAAACCGTAATCAACAGCGTCCGCTCCAATCACGTTTGTTCCAATATCCCTTGTTAAATTCCCTTTTGCAAACATTAAATCTTTAAACTTCTCCTCGGTAATGTGTGAATGCTTTTTCACGAAATTGACGACTCTTTCCTGCATTTTATCCAAGTATTCAAATGTTGCAGGAACACCAATTACCAGGCCTGTTAAACGGATCGGATGAATGGTCATCGTAGCTGTTTCGGCAATAAATGAATAATCGCATGATACGGCAATTGGAACACCGATAGAATGCCCGCCCCCTAATACAATCGAAACAGTTGGCTTTGATAAAGACGCAAGCATTTCTGAAATAGCCAAACCTGCCTCTACATCACCACCTACTGTATTCAATATAACGAGCAGCCCTTCAATTTTGGGATTTTGCTCAATCGCTACTATTTGTGGGATAAGGTGTTCATATTTAGTTGTTTTATTTTGTGGAGGCAATTGCAGGTGCCCTTCTATTTGACCGACAATGGTCAGACAGTGGATAGTCGAATCCTGTGATAATTGCGGTACATTGGTCTGCCCCAATTGCTGTATCTTTTCTAAAAGACCTGAAGTCTTCTCTTCGTTTGGTTGATCCGATTCTTCCTGCATACCTAAGAATTGTTTAAAGTTATGATCCATCCTGCTTTCTCCCTTCAAACATGATAGTGTTAGTATGAACAAAGGAATTTATTTCATTCTGAAAAAAAAGAAAAGCGGCTCGGTATTACAGGCAAATAAATAGAGCCTGATAAGCAGTCAACTTATCAGGCTCTATTATTAAACTTCCATAATGATTGGCAAAATCATTGGCCGTCTTTTTGTTTTCTCGAATAAATATTGATTTAACGTATCTCTCATATCCTGCTTTAAAGTTGTCCAATCAAAGGATTCCTTCGCAATACTCTTTTCAACAACCTCACGGACACGGGCTGTTGATTCCTCCATTAACTTTTCCGATTCGCGGACGTATACAAATCCACGAGAGATGATTTCTGGACCTGCGGCAATCTTTTTATCAGACTTGTTTAAGGTAACGACTACAATTAAGATACCGTCCTGTGAAAGGAGTTTACGATCTCTTAAAACGATGTTTCCAACATCTCCAACCCCAATACCATCGATCAATACATTACCTGCCGGAACCTTAGCTCCTGGCTGTAGTTTTCCATCCTTAATTTCAACAACTTCCCCTTTTTCCGGGATATAAATGTGATCATCTGGAATTCCACAAGCCTTTGCCACTTTTAGGTGAGCCTTTAACATTTTGTACTCACCATGTACTGGAATAAAGAATTGAGGCTTCATCAAATTGATCATAAGCTTTAATTCTTCCTGACTGCCGTGGCTGGATACTTGAACCGTTTCTCGCCCTGAAACTACATTGGCCCCCGCCCGATACAGCATGTCAATCGTTTTTGATAACAGTAATTCACTACCACGTAAAGGGGATGCGGCAAATAATACTGTATCTCCTGATTGAATATTAACGTATTTATGGGCTTGCTTCGCCATTTTTTGCAGTGCCTCAAGCGGCTCTCCCTGGCTTCCTGTAGTTAATACGACAATTTGTTCATCAGAGTATTTCTTCACTTCAGAAAGAGGGATGATGACATCTTCAGGAACTTGGATGTATTCAAGTTTTAATGCGATTTCAAAAACACGCTGCAAGCTTTTTCCGACAACTGCTACCTTTCGGTTTGTTAAATAAGCGGCATCGAACAAATGTTGAATCCGATTTAAATCGGAAGCAAAACAAGCGGCAATGATTCTTCCTTTTGCATTATAAAAAACATCATTCATTTCACGGACAACCTTAGCTTCTGAGGTTGTGTATCCTGGTTTTTCAGCTTCCATACTATCAGACAAGAGACAAAGAACACCTTGATCTCCGATCGTAGCCATTTTTCCTATCTCCGGTTTGTATAGTTCAGCCGCTGCTTGGTCAAACTTAAAATCCCCTGTATGGACGATTGCACCTTGAGAGGTATGAAAGCAAATTCCTACAGAATCCGGAATACTGTGATTAGTCTTAAAGAAAGACACTTTTGTCGTTGGAAACGACAAGATCGTGTTAGAATTTACTTCGCGAAAATCTGCCTCACCAACAAATTCCTGTTCTTTTAATTTTGCTTCTGCCAATGCTAATGTTAATTTTGTCCCATACACTGGAATCGGTATGCTTTTTAATACATAAGAAAGTGCTCCAATATGATCCTCATGACCATGTGTTAAGAAACACGCTTTCACTCTCTCCTTATTAGTTAACAAATAAGTGATTTCCGGAATAACGATATCTATCCCTAACATTTCATCCTCAGGGAACATTAACCCTGCATCAACGATATAAATATCCTCGTCTATTTCAACTAGATACATATTCTTGCCAATTTCTCCTACTCCTCCGAGAGCAATGAGCTTAATACTTTCTTTTTTGCTTTTATTCAAGATTGTTTCCTCCTAAAGTCTTTCGCCCGACCGTAATATATTAACGTTATTATACTTGAAGAAAGAAAGCCTTTACAACATTTATTCATTAGGGAAACTTTTAGGATCCTACTTGACAATCCGCTCATTTCAAGCATTCAAAAACATGGCAAAGAAAAAGAGACTGCTTAGAACAGTCTCTTCGTTGAAAATTATAAGATTAATTTTGCCAATGTTACTCGTTCTTGTTCGGATAATGGAACAAGTGGGAGCCTTACCGAACCTACATCAAGCCCTTTTAACTGCAACGCTGTTTTGACAGGGACTGGATTTGGTGCGGCAAACAGGCCTTGCATAATTGGGAGCAACTCCTGATGAAGCTTTGCTGCTCGTTTACTGTCACCGTTCAGGAATGAGTGTACCATTTCCTGCAACTGATTTCCGATCACATGGGAAGATACGGATATGACTCCCGCACCACCAATCGCCAAGACTGGCAGGGCTAAGCTGTCATCCCCACTGTACAATACAAAATCTTCATCCGTCCCGGAAATGATTTTGGTCATTGCACTAAGGTCCCCGCTTGCTTCTTTAACTGCTACGATATTAGGAATGGCTGATAGGCGTATAATCGTTTCCGGCAGAATATTTACAACTGACCGGCCAGGGATATTATAAAGCATGACAGGTAGCTTTGTACTTTCCGCAATTGCCTTAAAATGCTGAAACAACCCTTCTTGGTTCGGCTTATTATAGTACGGCCCAACAAGCATTACAGCATCTACACCAAGTTGTTCTGCCTTTTTGGTTAAATCAATTGATTCATAAGTATTATAGCTTCCTGTTCCAGCAATTACAGGGACTCTGTTTTTGACAACTTGAACAACGTGTTGAAATAAAGCCAATTTCTCTTCTTTTGAAAGGGTTGGCGATTCACCAGTTGTTCCAGCAACTACTAGCGAATCCGTTCCATTATCAATTAAATAATTAACAAGTTGTGTCGTTTTTGCAAAATCAATATGTCCGTTCTTATCAAATGGGGTTACCATTGCTGTGGAAACCCGACCGAAAATAGTCATCTTGCCACTCCTTTTAAATACCTATTCAAAATCAACCAATTCTTTTTCCAATTGAAACGCATCATGCAATGAATTTACTGCCTTCACCAAATCGTCTTGCTTTACGAGGACCCAAATGGTGGTATGACTATCGGCTGATTGTAAGATGCGAATTTCCCGCTCCGACAGCGCTGTGACAATTTTTGCTGTAATACCGGGAACTCCGGCCATTCCAGCCCCAACAACGGATACCTTCGCGCATTGACGTTCAATCGTTGGCTCATGGCCTAACCCCTTCAATACTGAAACAGCTCGATCGGCCATTTCATCTATGACGGTGTACACTACACCATTAGGAGAGATATTAATAAAATCCACGCTGATGTTTTCATTTGCCATCGCCTTAAACACTTCAGCTTGAAGATTATACTGATCCTTTTTAGCAAAAACTTTAATTTGAGTTACATTTGTAACGTGAGCAATTCCGGTTACTGGACGTTCCCTTAAGTCACTGCCGTGTTTATCTCGATTCGCCGATGTAACCAGCGTCCCTGTCCCATCGCTGTAGGTTGACCGAATCCGAATCGGAACTTTTGCTTGCATGGCAATTTCAACTGCACGCGGATGAATCACTTTAGCCCCCTGATAAGCCATGTTGCAAACCTCGGTATAGGTTACAACAGATAATGGACGAGCATTTTCAGCGACGCGGGGATCGGCTGTCATAATCCCTTCAACATCAGTGAAAATATCGATCATTTCAGCATTTAAAGCCGCCCCAAGTGCCGCTGCAGACGTATCACTTCCGCCGCGGCCGATCGTTGTAACGTCTCCATTTTTAGCTGTCCCTTGGAAACCAGCTACAACTACAACATCAACATCCTGAAGCTCTCGCAACAGGCGGTCACATTTCATTTCTGCGATTTTGGCATTCGTATGGTCGTTGTTTGTTCTAAATCCTGCCTGGGCTCCGGTTAGGGCCACAGCTTTAATACCATGTTCTAAAAGCATGTTGGTGAAAACAACACTTGAGATTGTTTCCCCGCAGGATAACAGCAAGTCTTGCTCTCTCTTCGAAATTTTACTTGAACTTCCACCAATTAACGAAAGGAGTGTATCTGTAGCATAAGGTTCACCAGAGCGACCCATTGCCGAGACTACAACAATGACCTTATACCCTTCAGATAGAGCTTTTTCGATATGGCGTTTGGCATTTTGGCGGGATTCGTCATCACGGACGGATGTGCCCCCAAATTTTTGGACGATCATCTTCATCGTAACACCTTCTAGGTTGAATTAATCAAACCAAACCTTTAGCGCCTTAATCTATGAAAAAGGTTTTCATGCTAGTGGTTTGGTTTTAAACATTGATTATTTTACTAATCCTAATTTAATTAAGCTTTCGGCAATTTGGACTGAGTTCCATGCTGCACCTTTTAATAAGTTATCAGAAACTACCCACATATGGAAGCCTTTTTCATTATCTAAATCGTTGCGAATACGGCCAACAAATACATCGTTTTTGCCAACACAGTCTGCAGGCATTGGGTAAACTTGCTCACTTGGATCGTCTTGAAGAACTACACCTGGGGCATTTTCTAGCAATGCTTTAATCTCAGAAGCATTAACACCTGGTTGGTCAATCTCGAAATAAACGGATTCAGAGTGTCCAGTTGCTACTGGAATACGAACACAAGTTGCGGCAACGGATAGCTCAGGCAAATGCATAATTTTCTTTGTTTCGTTAATCATTTTCATTTCTTCATATGTGAACCCATTGTCTTGGAATTTATCGATTTGCGGAATCGCATTAAACGCAATTTGATAATGCTTTTTATCTGATTTAACTGGAAGAATCTTTGGTTCAAAATTCTCTCCATTAACGATTGCTTTTGTTTGCTCAGCTAATTCTTCGATTGCAACCGCACCTGAACCTGAAACAGCCTGATAAGTGGAGACAATCACTTTGTTTAAACCGTATTTTTGTCTAACCGGTTCTAAAGCAACCACCATTTGAATGGTTGAACAGTTTGGATTGGCAATAATACCATTGTGCTGATGAAGATCTGCTTCGTTTACTTCAGGAACCACTAGAGGTACATTAGGATCCATACGGAACGCACTAGTGTTATCAACACAAATAGCACCACGCTTAGCAGCTTCTGGAGCTAATTCTAATGATACACTGCCCCCAGCACTAAATAACGCAATGTCAATGCCTTCGAAGCTTTCTGGTTTAGCTTCTTGAATGGTAATTTCTTCCCCTTTATAGGTAACAGTTTTACCTGCAGATCTAGCTGAAGATAATAATGTTAATTTTGCGATTGGAAAATTTCTGTTTTCTAATGTTTGGATCATTTGCTGCCCTACGGCACCTGTCGCGCCAACAACCGCGACATTAAAACCTTTTGCTTGGCCCATGGATAGAGTCCCCTTCCGTGTCAATAAGTATGTTTTCTCTAGCATTTAACTGCATAATAGTAAGACGGCACCTTTTATTCCCTTAATGTGGAGCCGTCATATTGTATATTATCATTTATTTTAACATAATGAGTTCATTAAGGAATCATCTTTTTTATAGGTTTACTAGAAAAAGCATGAAGATTCAGTTAATCACGGAATCTTTCTACTAAAACGGGTTGAAGTTGACGGCCATCCATAGCTGCTAAAATCGTTGAATCGAGCATCGACATCCGAGCCACCATTGAGTTGGGTTTTTTGACCGGGTCATCTTGACCGAATGGGATAAAATAGATATTTTTCGTTGTCATTAATCTCATTAAATTTACCCCATTTAATCCTAGTGCATCATTGGTCGAAATCCCTAATACAACCGGTTTTCCATTTCTTAACGTTGCTTTCGCCGCCATAAGCACCGGTGAATCTGTCATCGCGTTGGCAAATTTACTCATTGAATTTCCCGTTAAAGGAGCAATAACCATGCAATCCAACGGGATTTTCGGACCAAGTGGTTCAGCTTTCACAATTGAATCGATCACTTTGTTTCCGGTTAAGGTTTCAATTTTGGAGATCCAATCTTCTCCTTTCCCAAACCGTGTATCTGTATTTTTCACAGTAAAGGTAACAACCGGAAGCACCTCTGCACCTGCATTAACAAGCTTTTCTAACTCCGGAAAGATTTCTTCATATGTGCAATGTGAGCCAGTTATCCCAAAGCCGATCCTTTTTCCTTTCAAACTCATTGTGTTTTCCCCTTCCGTTTCATAAGGTCATCTTTTAGAAGTTGGGTAAGAACGTTGGCCAAGATTTGTCCAGCTGATTTCGGAGCGACAATTCCTGGTAAGCCTGGGGCAAGAATGGCTTTAATTCCCCTTTTCTCTGCATAACGAAAATCGGTTCCGCCTGGTTTGGATGCCAGATCGATAATTAATGTATGAGCAGGCATCTTCGAAATAACAGAGGCGGTTACGATAGGATAAGGGATGGTATTGATGCAAATATCTGTATCCTTTACTGATTGTTCTAAATCATTTAATAAAAAAGGGGTTAAGCCCATTTCGGTAATTCGAGCAATATGCTCACTTCTTCTTGCACCTACTTTTACTTTTGCTCCAAGGGCATGGAATGTTCGTGCGACACTCATTCCAACCCTGCCCAATCCTAAAACGACAATATTTGAACCATGAATCGTAAAATCAGTGTGTTGAATCGCTAACATAATCGTTCCCTCAACAGTGGGAATCGAATTATAAATCGCCACATCATCCCGTTCAAACAATAGAACTAAGCGGCGGTTTGCCTTCTTTGTTATTCCTGTAAGATAGTTATTTGAGATCCCTGAATAAATGGTGCAATGACTAGGTGTGTTGGATATCATTTCCTCCGTCAAGACTACTTTTTCATTTGAGAAAATTGTTTCTACTTTGCCTTCTAAGCTGGTCCCGGGAACCGGGAGAATAATCGCGTCTACGAGTGAGAAGTCTAAGTCTTCGATTTTTTCTTTTATTGCTCCTGTGAAGGCATGGTCTAGCTGTTCGAAACCAACTAACGAGAGCTTCGCATCCATCTCAGTAAGCTTTCTGATGATCTCGAGCTGTCTTGCATCGCCGCCCATGACTGCGATTTGCAACCCTGTCAGCATGAGAATAATCACCTTCTTTTTCTGAAAATCAAACGGGAATTGGTTTAGCTTCAGTATTTTATGATAAAAGGAGCCATTCGGTGATTTATCCTTGCAAAGACATTGAAAAATCATTTCTTTGCAAAAAAAAATGGCCTGAACGGCCATTTATGCTGTCGAAAAACTTTCGGTAGCCATTTTTAATTTACACCTCTTAATAATTCCCCGCTTTTTATTATTAATATAGCCTGTTAAATAGGTCTGTTGATTTCCGTTCTAGGCGCTTCGCTTTCCGCGGGGCGGGCGGTGAGCCTCCTCGTCGCTAACGCTCCTGCGGGGTCTCACCTGTCCCGCTGCTCCCGCAGGAGTCTTCACGCCTTCCACTCCAATCAACAGGCGGTATCAATAAAAACCTTCATTTCAAAATATAAATGATAAAAACAATGGTAATATCAATGTTTAAACCAAATAAGGCCAGCCAAAGTGAATATGAATTTGTTTCTAGTGATATGTTAGTACCGCCTAACAAAATAACAAGATTGCAACACATTTATGGGGCTGAAAAGAGTGTGTTGCAATACTCTTGTTGATTTCCCTTCCAGTTGATTGTAGCGGAGGGCACTTGACTCCTGCGGGATGGAGAGGTCACCGGAGACCCCGCAGGCGCTACAAGCGCCGAGGAGGCTCCGGGAGCTCCCCTAAGGTGCGCGAGTGCCCGGAGTGGAAATCAACAGGCCCATTTGCAGGGACAATCCCTAAATTAGGTATTTTCATTCTCTCAAATAAAAAAATGCCGAGAAAATGCCACTTCTCGACAATCTAAATGGCCCGCTTTGGCCATTTTTCATTTTGTTCCTTATTTAATCCATTTCATTTTCTGGTATATCTATAATGATCATATCGTTGCCGATTTTTTTTATATGCCGCCATGGAACCCTTACTTCATTACCTTGTTTTCGTAAACCAAACCATTTTAAGGTTGGGATTAGAAGGGCTTCAATTTGACCGGTGTGCTCGTTTATTTCCAAATCTGTCTGACCTAGTACTCCTAGGCGTTCAGCACGCTTAACATCAACGATTTCTTTTCCGCTTAACTCGCTTAGTTTCATCCTTCTAGCCTCCGTTTCATTGTCCTCTTTATATATGTATCGAAAATGAAACGGTTTTAGAATCAAGAAAAACTGAGAGTCGTTTTGCTAGGTCGATAATCGAAAAGCATGGGTATTACTTACTAATAGTATCGTATTGTTGATTTCCGCTCCAGGCGCTCGCGCACCTTAGGGGGAGTCCGGGAGCCTGTCTAGCTGCAGCGGCTAGGGGCTCGGGGTCATAAGCCAATCCGTCAAGAAGGTCAAAGAACGACCTTCATGCCGGCTCGACTTATGCCTGTCGCCCCTGGGCAAGCCACTTCTGCTTTTCCTTCTCCTCGGCGCCGTAGCGCCTGTGGGGTCTCCCGTGACACCTTCTCCCGCAGGAGTCTCGCACCTTTCTCTCCAATCAACAATACGAGTGAGCATATACCTATGCCTGCCAATAAAATAAGGCTGTCGTGACGATTCACGACAGCCTGGATGTGTTTTTATTTACTTTTCGGCAACTCGCCATCTGGACTGACTAATGCTAATGAATATTGATCAGAGAAAATAGAAGTAGCCATAGAATCTACACTTCGCTTTGTTACTTGGTCAATTTGCTCCACTATTTCATCAAGAGAGCGGTGACGTCCTAACATTAGCTCGTTTTTCCCATTTCTGCTCATTCGGCTATTTGTACTTTCTAAACTCAACATTAAGCTGCCTTTTAATTGTTCCTTACTATTCGTTAGTTCTTTTTCGGTGATTCCATTTTGTTTAAGTTTTTTAAGTGTTTCTTGAATCGTCTCAAACAGGACATCAAGCTGACTTGCGCCCGTTCCCCCGTAAATAGTAACCATTCCACTATCTTGATAAGCGGAGTGATAGGAAAATACAGAGTAAGCTAAACCACGCTGCTCTCTGACCTCTTGGAATAAGCGGCTGCTCATGCTTCCGCCCAAAATATTATTTAAGACAATTAAATTATATATATCATCATGGCCTACTTTTAATCCGTTATATCCAATACATAAATGCGCCTGTTCGGTTTCTTTTTTTCTAGATATTTGATTGGAATTAAATTCCGGCTTTTGATTTTCTCTTACCGCTTGTTGTCCTTGGTAAGATCCAAAAAAGGCTTCAACTTCTTTAATGAAGGATTCAGAAATATTTCCCGCGATTGAAACAACAACATTTTCAGGAGTATAAGCATCTTTCATATATTGCCTTAACGTTTCTCCATTAAAGGTCTTTAATGTATGTTCTGTCCCTAAAATAGGGTATCCAAGCGGATGACTCTCATAAACCGCTTTACTCAGAAGATCGTGAACGATATCATCCGGTGTATCTTCGTACATTTTAATTTCTTCATAAACAACGTTTTTCTCTTTAATCAACTCTTCTTCATCGAAAGTTGAGTTGAAAAACATATCTGCTAAAACTTCTAATGCAAAAGGGGCATGGGTATCCAACACCTTTGCATAGTAACAGGTATATTCTTTAGAGGTAAACGCATTCACCTGACCGCCGATGCTATCAAAAGATTCAGCGATTTCTCTTGCGGTTCTTGTTTTAGTCCCTTTGAAGAACATATGCTCTAAAAAATGGGATATCCCGTTTAATTCTGGGGTTTCATTTCTTGATCCTGTACCGATCCAAATTCCAATCGCAACGGAACGAACCGTAGGGATATTTTCTAATACAACTCTTACTCCATTTTGACAAGTATATTTAATAATCAAAGAAACTCCTCCAGTTCTCGAAAAGCATAAGCAGTCCACGCAGCCCCGACGAGCTTCTAACCCGGTATAGTTAGAAAGCTGTACCTTAACGTTCTTGACGGATTGTCGAGAGGCTAACTGCTGATGCTAGAGCTCCAACTAATGATTGCTTAATAAGTATAACTTATTATTGATTATTTTTCCAAAATGATGTTTTTCAGGTAAATTAATCAATCCGTTGTTCACCGAGTGTATCTGAAACCGTGCCAATTTTTAAATTCTTTTGTTCGATTTTCGTAATCATTCGGTCCAGTGCTTTTGCGGTAGAGTCTGTAGGATGCATTAATATTAGAGCACCCGGGTGGACCTTTGCTTCCACTCGGTGAATAATTGTTTCCGGTGCTGGTTTTTGCCAATCAATCGTATCCACGCTCCAAAGAATCGTCCCTAGACCCAGTACATCGGCAATTTTAACCACCTCATCACGATAGCTGCCACTCGGTGGTCCAAACCATTTACAAACCCGTCCCGTTGTTGCCTCAATGACGGCATTGGTCTTTTCAATTTGACTTTTTATTTCTGCGGCTGATAATTTTTTCATATCAGGGTGTGTGAACGAATGGTTTCCAATTTCATGTCCTGATTCTGAAATCATTTTAGCAAGATCAGGATTTTCCTTGACCCATCTTCCTTCAAGAAAAAAGCTCGCCTTTAGATTGTGTTTTTTTAATGTCGCAAGCATATCTGGTAAATATTCATTACCCCAGGCCACATTAATGATAAATCCAACCATAGGTTTGTCCGGATTTCCACGATAAATAGGCGAGGCTGGTAAATTTTCAAGGTGAACCTTTGGTTGGACCTGCTTATAAATTAGTTTTTCTTCATTAAAGGCATTTTCACCCTTCATATTTTCAAAGGAAGCTTTTACATCGACTTCAAGCCCATTATATCCCGGTGTAGCTTTCCAGATAGGATCAATACGAGCATCCACCGCTTCCACTTTATATAATTTACTTTTTCTTAGTATTTCCTCATATATGGGATTACTATGTTTACCAACCGATACGGTTTCAGCTTTTAAGTAGGACACATATTGTTCGGAAATAGGATTTATTATAATGCACAATACCGTCACTCCAATGACGGCGAACAGTTTAATTTTTTGCATGTCTCTGCCCCCTCCTCTAAAGATTATGAAAAGGGGGGACAAGGTAGAACATGCGAATTTACTTAGATTTTTATGTTTGTTCAATAGAAAAAGTCAGGGTGATTACCCTGACTTTTTCATGAATGCCTTAATCTGAGGCACTCTAGCTTTTGGGTTATTGCTGTGCTTTTTCCTGTTGTTCACGCTGTTCTTTTAATACGGCTTTGCGAGAAAGGTTAACACGACCCTGTTTATCAATTTCAGTTACCTTTACAAGGATCTCATCGCCGATTGAAAGTACGTCCTCCACTTTTCCAACACGCTCTTCAGCAAGTTCGGAAATATGAACAAGACCGTCTTTTCCTGCAAAGATTTCTACAAACGCACCAAATTTCTCAATACGTTTTACTTTACCTAAGTACATTTGCCCGACCTCTACTTCACGGACAATATCTTCGATAATTTTCTTTGCCTTTTGATTCATTTCTTCATTAACAGAGGAAATGAAAATTGTTCCATCTTGCTCTATATCGATTTTAACGCCAGTTTCTTCAATAATTTTATTAATTTGCTTTCCGCTTGGTCCAATTACATCGCGGATCTTGTCAGGATTGATAGCCATTGTTAAGATTTTTGGAGCATATTTTGAAAGCTCTGCCTTCGGCTCAGCAATTGTGCTAAGCATGGATTCCAAAATGTGCATCCGGCCTTTTTTGGCTTGTTGCAAGGCTTCTTCTAAAATTTGACGGGAAAGTCCGTCAATTTTGATGTCCATTTGTAAAGCTGTTACACCTTTAGCAGTTCCTGCAACTTTAAAGTCCATATCCCCTAAATGGTCTTCCATACCTTGAATGTCAGTCAAAATCGTATAATGTTCACCTGATTTAACAAGACCCATTGCAATACCAGCAACTGGAGCTTTAATTGGAACACCGGCATCCATCATCGCCAAGGTACTTGCACAAATACTTGCTTGTGATGTCGAGCCATTTGATTCTAATACTTCTGAAACAAGACGAACTGTATAAGGGAAATCTTTTTCATTTGGAATAATTGGTTCTAATGCACGTTCACCTAATGCACCGTGTCCAATTTCACGACGACCTGGTCCACGCATCGGTCCAGTTTCACCAACGCTGAAGTTAGGGAAATTATAATGGTGCATAAAACGTTTTTCTTCTTCAATTCCAAGGCCATCAAGAATTTGTACATCTCCTAACGCCCCAAGCGTACAAATACTTAATGCCTGAGTTTGTCCACGTGTAAACAAACCAGAACCATGTGTACGCGGCAATAAGCCAACTTCTGAAGATAGAGGACGAATCTCATCCGGCTTACGACCATCTGGACGAACCTTTTCAACTGTAATTAAACGGCGAACTTCACCTTTAACCATTTTATCAAGGATTTGTTTCACCTGTTTAAGGTCATCAGCTTCAGCTTCTTCTTCCTCAAATTTAGCGATGACTTTGTCTTTAACTTCTTTTATAGCAGCTTCACGAGCATGTTTTTCCTGAACTTGAATCGCTGCAACCATGTCAGTCTCACACAACTCACGAATTTCTGTTTCAAGATCTTTATCTAATTCGAATAAAGTAATTTCGGTTTTTGCCTTACCAATCTTCGCTACGATTTCCTCTTGGAAAGCGATTAAGCGCTTGATTTCCTCATGACCGAACATAATTGCTTCCAGCATTACTTCTTCTGGAACCTCTTTCGCGCCAGCTTCAACCATGTTGATCGCATCTTTTGTTCCGGCAACAGATAAGTGCATATCACTTTTTTCTGCTTCTTCAACTGTTGGGTTAATCACAAATTTCCCATCAACACGTCCAACAACAACACCAGCGATTGGTCCTTCAAATGGAATATCCGACACACTAAGTGCTAATGATGATCCAAACATAGCTGCCATTTCAGAAGAACAATCTTGATCCACACTCATGACAATACTAACAACTTGTACTTCATTACGGAAACCATCAGCAAACAATGGACGAATTGGACGGTCGATTAAACGGCTTGCTAAAATCGCCTTTTCACTAGGACGTCCCTCCCGTTTAATAAAACCTCCAGGAATTTTCCCTACTGCATATAAACGTTCTTCATAGTTAACGGTTAATGGAAAGAAATCCAGTGGTTTTGGTTCTTTTGATGCTGTTGCAGTACTTAATACTACTGTGTCACCATAACGAACTAAAGCTGCACCATTTGCTTGTTTTGCTAATTGACCAATTTCAACCGATAATTTTCGGCCAGCCCAATCGAAGGAAAAGATTTGTTTCTCTTGATCCATTCTTTTTAAACCCCTCTCTACCTGAATTCATTCTCAGGCATTACCTTTTACTTTTATTAAAAACCTACGACCTATTTCGTAAAGTTGTTTAGCTTCAAAATATATTGTTTTTATGTTAACCAAGGCGTAGTGCTTGGATGGTTATGAGAAAGCCAAGAAAAAAAGCTTTTCTTTTATTATGACCATTTGTATTCTTTCTTAAAATAACGACAAAATTATGTATTATTTAAAGGTATTGCTTTTGTAAAAATTCGTATGATATCGGTAAATAAATCATTCAAATATAATAAAAAAGCGGGAAAAATCCCGCTTCTGTTGACTATCGACGTAAACCAAGCTTGTTGATTAACACACGGTAACGTTGAACGTCTTTATTACGTAGGTATGTTAGTAGGTTACGACGCTTACCTACCATTTTCAATAGACCGCGACGTGAGTGGTGGTCTTTCTTGTGCGTACGTAAATGACCGTTCAAGTTGTTAATCTGTTCTGTAAGGACAGCGATTTGAACTTCTGGAGAACCAGTGTCAGATTCGTGCGTTTTGAACTCATTAATAAGTTCATTTTTGCGCTCTTGTGTGATTGCCATCCTGTTCACCTCCTATTTTATAATCCCCAATTACTGAGCAAGCGTCGGTGACTCGTCTTGCCAAGCAATGGTTCTTTTCATACGTTAATTAGAATACAACTTTTTTTGACAAAATGCAAGTTCAAATATTATTTCGCTCAAAATATAAATAGGCATTTTGCTTATCTTTTTCGATTTGAGTAACAAGTTGGTCAATTCCTGCAAATTTTTGCTCTGAGCGCAGTCGAAGGTGCCACTCTACTGTTACAGTTTTTCCGTAAATATCGTTCGAAAAGTCAAAAATATGAACCTCGATCGTTTGCTTGTCCTTTTCTTGGTAAAACGTTGGCTTATAGCCACGATTGCATACACCATTATACCAAGTTTGATCGATCTTAATTCTAACAGCATAAACCCCTGAAGGCGGAAGAAGGTAATCCTCGGTCATTTCAATATTAGCTGTTGGGAACCCAAGGGTTCGTCCTCGCTTATCACCATGACTAACAATCCCAGAAGTGGTATAGTAGCCACCTAATAAGGACGGCAGACTGCTCACATTCCCGGTTTGGATTTCAGTACGAATAAGAGTCGAACTAACTTTTTGATCACCATGTACATATTTCGGTACAGTCGTAAAATCAAACTGGTCTCTTGAATGGAAAGGTAGAGTTTCCATATTACCCTTACCCATTCTTCCATAACTGAAATCAAATCCAGCCACCACATGCTTCACATTGAGATCTATAATATAATGATCAATAAATTCTTGCGGAAGTAAATTTGCAAAATCAACGGTAAAATTGACAATAAATAAATAATCAATTCCAAGCTTTTCAATGAGATCAATCTTGGTACTAATGGGGGTAATATACTCTGCGTGTTGGACACTTTTTCCCAATACTACCGATGGATGTGGATCAAATGTCATCACTGCACTTTTCCACCCATTTTGATCTGCCTTCATTTTTGCCACACTAATAACACTCTGATGCCCTAAATGTACCCCATCAAAATATCCAAGTGCCATTGCCATTTCTGGAAAATCGGATTTTCGGTATTGATGAGGATGATTAATCTTTATTACTTTCACCTAGTACTCACCTTTTCCTAAACTTGCCTAATCGATAGCATCATTTCGCAAAACTTTATCAGGCTTCATTAAACCAGCCTTTGTTGGATGGGGTTGATAAATAGCTAATGCTAGCCCTTGTTCCGTTTCAACTACAATCGGTCCGGATTGATCCTGCAAATATGATGGGATCGGCAAAACAGCTCCATTTTTTACTTTCTCTGCTAATTTATCATTAATTGCTAGTTTCGGCAAATAGAAAAGTGCTTCTTCTATCGGTCTTAAAGCTTGAGAAAACCTACCTTCCTCAACCATTTCTTCTATTTGCGAGAACGTGTAACAATCCTCTAAAGAAAAGGAAGCGGATTGAATTCTTGACAGACTGGACATATGGGATGGATATCCCAGTCTCTCCCCGATCATAACCGCCAATGTCCGGATATACGTTCCTTTACTGCAGGATACCCGAAACCGAAATTGGATCGTGTCTCCCTCAAAAATATCTCGATCATCCAGCAGTTCAATAGAATAGATCGTTACCTGTCTTGATGGACGTTCAACCTCGATGCCCTGCCTGGCATACTCATACAGTCGCTTTCCATTTACCTTTACCGCAGAGTACATTGGAGGTGTCTGAGTAATCTCCCCAGTTAGTGATTGAAGTATTTCGATAATTTCCTGACGGGTAATCGGCGCTTCTATTTTTTTGCTATCAACCACTTCTCCGGTTGCATCCTCTGTTGTTGTGGAAAAGCCTAGCGTGACTTCACCCTCATATGACTTTCCGGCATTGGTTATGTATTCTGCGACCTTCGTTGCTCGACCAAGACAAATTGGTAAAACACCATCCACTTCCGGATCAAGAGTCCCCGTATGGCCAATTCGTTTCATTCTTAAAATTTTGCGTAATTTAAAGACACAATCATGTGAGGTTAATCCCTTTGGTTTAAAAAGCGGCAAGATTCCTTCCAATATACTTCACCTCAGTTCTCAAAATTCTATAGAAAAGGCTGACTTAAAAGAAGTCAGCCTTTTCCTAATAGCAAAAGCAAAACAGGTTATTCCTGATCATCGGTTTGCTTATGTTTGTCTTCTGCATGTATTTCATGTAATAATGTTTCGATTCGATTTCCGTAATCGATCGATTCATCAAATTCAAAAATAATTTCCGGAGTTTTACGGAGACGAATTCGTTGGCCAATTTCAGTTCGAATGAACCCTTTTGCTTTTGCAAGGCCTTTTAACGTATTCTCTCTTTGCGCTTCATCTCCTAAAACGGAAATAAATACTTTTGCTTGCTGGAGATCCCCGGACACCTCGACATCTGTTACGGTTACAAATCCAATTCTTGGATCCTTGATTTTTCTCCCGATAATATCGCCGAGTTCTTTCTTCATTTGTTCCCCAACCCGATTTGCTCTAAGGCTCATATCAGTAACACCTCTTTATAAGAAAAGCGTAAGGCGCCGCTCTTATCGGCGACAAGCACAAGACGAGCCGGCCTGAAGGTCGTTTTTTGACCTTCTGGACGGATTGACTTGTGACCTCGAGCCGATGGCGCCTGGAGCTAGACACTCATCTGAATGCCACTAGCATCTAATTATATAAGAAAAGCGTAAGCGGCTGTTTTATAGCCACTCAATATCCGTAATTGTTCGTTCAATTTCGGGAAACGAATCAATTAACTTTAGTGCATTTTGAAGCTCTTTTTCTGCGGGTACTTTTGCTGAAGCGACGGATGTTATCGCAATGGCTGTTCTTTGCCAAACATCCTGAAAATCAACTTCAGCAGCAGAAACATTAAATCTTTGCTTTAACCTTGTAAGAATTCTTTGAAGTACAGCTCTTTTTTCCTTTAAAGAATGCACATCATAAATAATACATTCAATTCTTGCAAGGCCAACTATCATTAACGTTCCACTTCTTCCATAATGTATGCTTCAATCACATCTTCTTCTTTAAGATCGTTGAAGTTTTTAATGGTAATTCCGCATTCGTAACCTTGATTAACCTCTTTTACATCATCTTTGAAGCGTTTTAAGTCATCAATTTGTCCTTCGAATACGACTACCCCGTTTCGAATTACGCGGACACCACTGTCTCTTGTAATCTTACCATCCGTTACATAAGAACCAGCAATTGTACCAATCTTTGATACTTTAAACGTTTGACGTACAGTTGCTTGACCAATCACTTTTTCTTGGTATTCAGGATCAAGCATACCTTTCATCGCAGCTTCAATTTCTTCGATTACTTTATAAATAATGCGATGTAGGCGAACGTCAACCTTTTCCTCATCCGCAGCACGCTTTGCATTTACATCAGGGCGGACGTTAAATCCGATTACAATGGCATTCGATGCAGCAGCTAAGGAAATATCTGATTCATTAATCGCTCCGACAGCGGAGTGGATGATCTTGATATTAACGCCTTCTACATCAATTTTCATTAAGGAAGCAGCTAACGCTTCAGCAGAACCTTGTACGTCTGCTTTAATGATGACATTTAGATCCTTCATTTCGCCTTGCTTCATATGTTCAAACAAGGACTCAAGACTTACCCGAGACTTTTCACCTCGAGAAGCTTGAAGAGCTAAAGAAGCACGAGCTTCCCCGATTTGACGAGCTGTCTTCTCATCATCGAAGACTACGAAACGATCCCCGGCTTGTGGTACATCATTTAATCCGGTAATTTCAACAGGTGTTGAAGGTCCAGCATCTTTCACGCGGCGGCCTTTATCATTTACCATTGCACGAACGCGACCAAAAGTGTTACCTACAACAATCGGATCTCCGATTTTTAGTGTTCCGTTCTGTACTAATAAAGTAGCAACTGATCCACGGCCTTTGTCAAGCTGAGCTTCAATTACTGTTCCGATTGCATTGCGATTTGGGTTTGCTTTCCACTCTTCGACTTCACCCACAAGCAAAATCATTTCAAGTAGGTTATCGATCCCTTCGCCTGTTTTCGCAGACAGTTGTACGAAAATGGTATCGCCACCCCAAGCTTCAGGGACAAGACCATGTTCTGTTAACTCCTGCATTACACGATCAGGATTAGCTGCCGGCTTATCCATTTTGTTAACAGCAACAATGATAGGAACTTCTGCTGCTTTCGCATGGTTGATCGCTTCAACCGTTTGTGGCATTACACCATCATCCGCCGCTACAACAAGAATGGTAATATCGGTGATTTTCGCACCACGAGCCCGCATTGTTGTGAAGGCTGCGTGTCCTGGTGTGTCAAGGAAAGTGATTTTTTTACCGTTCTCCACTACCTGGTAAGCACCAATATGCTGAGTAATTCCTCCTGCTTCTCCTTCAGTCACCTTTGTATGACGAATGGAATCTAGGAGCGTTGTTTTACCGTGGTCAACGTGACCCATGATCGTAACAACAGAAGGTCTTTCAACTAAACTAGCTTGATCATCCTCTGTGAAGTAAACCTCTAGGTCAGTCGTATCGATTTTGATTTCCTCTTCCACTTCAACACCATAATCGCTACAGATTAATTCAATTGAATCTTTATCAAGCTCAACATTGATCGTAGCCATTACCCCTAACATGAATAGCTTTTTAATGATTTCAGAAGGCTCACGATGAAGCTTTTTCGCAAGTTCAGCAACCGTTAACGATTCAGTAAAAGTAATCTTTGCAGGAAGCTCTTTTTTCTTTGGTGGCTGAGCAGGTTGATGGGAATGGTTTTGCTGATGTCTACCTTTGTTTTGAAACTTTGATTTCCCTTTGTTTGCAGCAGCCGCCTTATTTTTTTGAACTTCTTCGCGTGCTTGAGCTGCAGTCTTAACCTTTACCTTTGCTGGTGCAACATTTTTGTCATCATCTTCAAAAGCATCTGCTTTTGATTTTGAAACTACTTGTGGCACTGGCTTCTTCCCTTGCTGTGAAGCAGGTTGTTTATTCCCCATTTGTACAGATTGCTGCTTCGGATTTTTTTGCGGTTGTTTTGCTTCTTTATTTTTATTATAAATTCCTTCTAGCTTTTGAATCGTATCGTCCTCAATTGTTGCCATATGGTTTGTTACCTCGATATTCATATCTTTTAGTTTTGCGATTACGTCCTTACTGGACACATTATGCTTTTTCGCATATTCATAAACGCGTATTTTACTCATTCTTTCACCCCCGCTAATATTAATCGAGCAACGTCAGCAGTTTTTTTGCAAAACCATCGTCTAAAACAGCTACCACTACGCGGGCATCTTTCCCGATTGACTTCCCGAGCAAATACCGATTATCAATTATTTTTAATGGAACATGATAGGATTTACATTTATCAGTAATCTTCTTGGTTGTATTAGCAGACGAATCCGCTGCTAATAAGACGAGTTTTGCTTTTCCACTCCGAATTTCTTTGACGGATAATTCTTCACCAGAAATAATTTTCCGCGCCCGATTTGCTAAGCCAAGTAATGACATCCACTGAGTGTTCATTAGGATAGTCGTTTCTCCTTCTCGATAAGCTCTAATAGCTCGTCATATAAAGATTCATCTATGGAAACTTCTAAATGATTTGCTAATGTATTCTTTTTTTTGGCTATTAAAACTGCTTCTTTTTCTTTAGAAAGATACGCACCACGACCCGATTTCTTTCCAGTTAGGTCGATGGAAACCTCTCCTTCTTTGGAGCGAACGATGCGAACGAGTTCTTTTTTCGGCTTCATTTCACCGGTTGCAATGCATTTTCGCATCGGAACTTTTTTAGGTTTGTTCACGATCATTCACCTCTTTATTAATCAAGATCATCTTCAAAGTCAAAGTCAGAATCGTCATCACCTACGAAAGTAAGTAATGCTTCTTCGCGAGGGAAAATTCCCTTTTCTCTTGCTTCTGATTCTGATTTGATATCGATTTTCCAGCCCGTTAATTTTGCAGCAAGGCGTGCATTTTGTCCTCTTTTTCCAATTGCCAATGAAAGCTGGTAGTCAGGAACAACAACAGTTGTTGCCTTTTCCGCCTCATTTACAATGACATCAAGAACTTTAGATGGACTAAGAGCATTTGCAACAAAAACAACTGGATCATTAGACCATTTGACAATGTCGATTTTTTCCCCTTTAAGTTCGTTCACAATTGCTTGTACACGAGTTCCTTTTGGTCCAACACATGAACCGACAGGATCGACTTCAGGGTTTTCGGAATGGACAGAGATTTTTGAACGGTCACCCGCTTCTCGTGCCACCGATTTAATCTCAACTGTTCCATCATAAATTTCAGGTACTTCAATTTCGAAAAGTCTTTTCAACAACCCTGGATGGGTCCGGGATACAAATATTTGTGGTCCCTTTGTTGTTTTTTCAACCTTAGTAATGAAAACTTTAATTCGATCATGCGGTTTATAATGTTCATTTGGCATTTGTTCATTTGCCGGTAGAATCGCTTCGATTTTCCCTAAACTTACATAAATAAATTTAGAATCCTGGCGCTGAACGATACCAGTCATAATATCTTCTTCACGATCAATGAATTCAGAATAAATAATTCCACGTTCTGCTTCGCGAACACGCTGTGTTACGACCTGTTTAGCAGTTTGGGCAGCAATCCGGCCAAAATCCTTCGGAGTTACTTCCATTTCAACTACATCTTCTTCTTGATAGTTAGGATTAATTTTACGCGCATCCTCGATCGAGATTTCCAATCTAGGATCAAACACTTCCTCAACGACTTCTTTTCTAGCAAAAACCCGCATCGAGCCGTTTTCAAGATTTAAATCAATCCGAACATTTTGTGCTTGGTTAAAGTTCCGTCGATAAGCTGATACTAGAGCTGCCTCAATGGCATCAATCAGCACATCTCGAGAAATGCCTTTCTCTCTTTCAAGCAAGTTCAGAGCATCTAACAATTCACTGCTCATTTGAGCGAATCCCCCTTTAATTTAAATAAAAGATCTCTTTTTTTGTCATTTATACCTAATCATTCTTAACGAAATAATCTGCTTGCTAGTTTCCAGTTAATTTCTATGAGAAGGTTACCGCTAATCTTGCGTTAGCTATTTTTGCATAAGGTATTTCGATGCTTTTCTTTCTAGTTTTTATCTTTACTTCAACTGTGACGGTTTCTCCATCAAATTGACTTAAGATCCCTTCAAAGGTTTTTTCACCGTCAATTGGTTCATACGTCTTAATAAAGACGTTTTTGCCAATTGCTTTTTCAAAATCTTTATCTTTTTTTAGGGGACGTTCAGCGCCAGGAGACGATACCTCTAAGAAATAATTGTGTGGAATTGGATCAACTTCATCGAGCTTTTCGCTTAATTTTTCACTGACAATTCCGCATTCCTCTATATCTACACCGGCTTCTTTATCGATATATACACGAAGAAAATAATCTCTGCCTTCTTTAACAAACTCAATATCAACTAATTCTAAACCAATTTCATTTAAGATTGGTGTTACCATGCCTTCCACCACTTCAGCCACTTTGCTCATATGATCCCTATCCCTCCTTTAACATGGTTGGTTTTTCTTTACAAAACCTTAAAATGGTGAGAAATCCCATTCAAAAACACGTTGACACAACGAAAGAGTGGGTTGCCCCACTCTTGTTTGCGAAAGTATATCTTTAGTATTTCCAATAAAACTATACCATAACCATATATTTTATGCAAATGGAAAGATTGCTAAATCAGCGTTTGTCAAGTCATTTTATGCTATTTTCGACACGAATTAGAACAATGAAAGCTGATTTTGGTCTGGTAATGCTTCAAGACAGCCGTGATTATCTAGAAATTCAATAATCGTTTTCGATACTTTCCCTCGCTGCTGCAAATCTTCTTTTGAGAGGAACTCTCCTTCAGCGCGGGCTTTAACGATATTGAAGGCAACATTCGTTCCAAGTCCTGGAATGGCATTAAATGGCGGAATAAGCGTATTGCCATCAATAATAAATTCACTGGCGCTAGAGCGGTATAAATCAATTTTGCCAAACGAAAATCCACGTTCACACATTTCAAGAGCTAATTCCATAACGGTCAAAAGGTTTTTCTCTTTCGTAGAGGCTTCTAAGCCCTTAATATTGATTTCTTCAATTTTTGCTTTGATCGATTGAGAGCCTCGCACCATTGCGTCGATATCAAAATCCTCAGCACGAACAGTGAAATATGCTGCGTAATAAAGAAGCGGATGATGAACCTTAAAGTAAGCAATCCGTACCGCCATTAATACGTATGCAGAAGCATGGGCTTTCGGGAACATATACTTTATCTTTTTACAAGAATCAATATACCATTCAGGCACCTTGTTTTTCCGCATTTCTTCTTCCATTTCATCGGACAAGCCTTTTCCTTTACGGACTGACTCCATAATTTTAAAAGCAAATGACGGTTCAAGCCCTTGATAGATAAGGTATACCATGATATCGTCACGACAGCCAATAACTTCTTTTAGCGTACAAATCTTGTTATGAATGAGCTCTTGGGCGTTGCCGAGCCAAACGTCTGTACCGTGGGACAGACCAGAAATTTGCACAAGTTCTGAAAATGTTGTCGGTTTGGTATCCTCTAACATCTGTCTTACGAAACGGGTTCCAAACTCAGGAATACCAAGGGTTCCTGTTTTACACATGATTTGTTCTTCCGTTACCCCAAGCGATTCGGTGTTACTAAAGATCTTCATCACTTCGGGGTCATCGGTCGGAATCGTTTTCGGATCGATTCCGCTTAAGTCTTGAAGCATCCTGATTACGGTTGGATCGTCGTGTCCAAGTATATCAAGCTTTAACACATTATCATGAATGGAATGGAAGTCGAAATGGGTCGTTTTCCATTCCGAGTTACGATCATCCGCCGGGAATTGAATCGGCGTAAAATCATAAACATCCATATAATCAGGAATAACGATAATTCCGCCCGGGTGCTGACCTGTTGTTCTTTTAACACCCGTACATCCCGAAGCAAGCCGTTCTACCTCAGCTCCACGGATTTGCAAATTTTTATCCTGTTGATACGCTTTAACATATCCAAACGCCGTTTTGTCGGCAACCGTTCCGATGGTTCCGGCACGGTATACATATTCTTCACCGAACAAAACTTTTGTATAGTTGTGGGCGCGCGGTTGATACTCACCCGAGAAGTTCAAATCGATATCGGGAACTTTATCCCCTTTAAAGCCAAGGAATGTTTCAAACGGGATATCTTGTCCATCCTTACGGTATTTGGAGCCACAATTAGGACAATCTTTATCAGGTAAATCATATCCGGATCCAACCGAACCATCATTGAAAAACTCTGAGTGCTTGCACGATGGGCATACATAATGCGGCGGCAATGGATTCACTTCGGTAATTTCGGTCATTGTTGCAACAAAGGACGAACCAACCGAACCCCGTGATCCAACGAGATAACCATCATCCAATGATTTCTTCACCAGCTTATGGGAAATCAAATAAATAACCGCAAAGCCATGGCCGATGATACTTTTTAATTCTTTTTCAAGACGGGCTTCAACGATTTCTGGAAGTGTGTCGCCATAGATTTTCCGGGCCATCGAGTAACTCATCTCACGCATTTCCTCGTCGGCACCTTCAATTTTTGGTGTATACAGATCATCTTTTATCGGTTTGATTACATCAATCATATCGGCAATTTTATTCGTATTGGTGACAACAATTTCCTTTGCCTTTTCCTTGCCTAAAAACGAGAATGCCTCAAGCATTTCATTCGTCGTTCTAAAATGAACATCCGGAAGCTGATGCCGGTTTAACGGATTAGCCCCGCCCTGCGAGTTGACCAAAATTTTGCGATAGATTTTATCATTTTCATTCAAATAATGCACGTTTCCGGTGGCGACAACCGGGATCCCAAGTTTATCACCGAGTGAAACAATGTTTGTGATAATTTGTTCAAGTGATTTTTCATCACGAACAAGTTCCATTTCGATTAAAGGAGCATATACTTGTTTCGGCATTACCTCCAAATAATCATAAAAATGAGCGGCCGCTTCCACTTCTTCAGGAGATTTTTGCATCATCCCTTCAAATACTTCACCTTTATCACAAGCAGAACCAACAAGAATTCCTTCGCGATATTTTTGCAGAATCGAACGCGGTATTCTCGGTACTCTGTAAAAATAGTTAATATGAGCAATCGAAATAAGCTTAAATAAGTTTTTTAAGCCAAGCTCGGTCTGCGCTAAAAGAATACAATGGTATGGACGGGCTCGCTGATAAGCATTTCCCTTCCCCATGTTATCGTTGAATTGATCATGATATTCAATCCCCTTCTCCATGGCATCCTTCAGCATTTTTAAAAGTAAATATCCAGTCGCTTCGGCATCATAGATTGCTCTGTGATGCTGGGTTAACTCAACATCGAATTTTTTCGCAAGCGTGTTAAGTCTGTGATTTTTCATGTCTGGATATAGAAAACGTGCCAATTCGAGCGTATCGATGACCGGATTAGCCGCTTTGTCCAGACCAATTTTTTTATAGCCAACATTTAAAAAGCCCATATCAAAAGAGGCATTATGCGCTACTAAAATTCCATCTTCTGCCCAGGCGTAAAATCTTTGCAGCACTTCTGCTACCTCTGGCGCATTTTCAACCATATCATCGGTAATGCCAGTCAGGTTTATTGTGGTAGCAGAAAGCTTATGGTGTGGGTTCGCAAATGATTCAAATCGGTCAATAATTTCTCCGCCACGAATTTTGACAGCTGCCAGCTCAATGATTGTGTCATAGACTGCTGATAGTCCTGTTGTCTCAACGTCAAATACAATATACGTATCATCCACAAGAAGACGATGCGCATCATTATAGGCAATTGGTACACCATCATTTACTAAGTTCGCTTCCACTCCGTAAAGGATTTTGATATCGTTTTTCTTACCAGCACCAAAGGCTTCCGGGAATGATTGGGCAACAGCGTGGTCGGTAACAGCGATCGCTTTATGTCCCCATTTTTTTGCTTGTGCGATTAACGTACTGACAGAAGTCACGGCATCCATTTGACTCATAGGGGTGTGCAAATGTAGCTCAACCCGTTTTTCATCTTCCGGGGCCGTATCCTTACGTCCTGGTGGTTTTATTTCATTTAGATCATTTCCGATCATAACAAGGTCACGGACAAATGTATCATTTTGTACACTGCCTCGAACTTTAAGCCACATGCCTTTCTTTACACGCTCATACAGGGCAGCATCCTCTTTATCGCGGGAAAACATTTTAACGATAATCGAGCTTGTGTAATCGGTAATTTTAAAGGTTAATAATGTTCGTCCACTTCGCAATTCCTTTGTTTCGGCACTAAATACATAACCTTCAATTGCGACACGTCGTTCTTCTTCGTTTATCTCCTCTAGCTTACGGAAATCAGCATCGTCTTTAATGGTGAGACCAACCATGAGTGGACCTTGCGGCTCACTGTCTCCACCCTGTGCCTTTTCAGTATCCTTTTTCTGCATTTCAACCATCGCAAGCATGGCTTTTTCTTGGTCTTCTTTTTCTTTTTGCTTGATGAAGTTTTCTACTTCTGTTGTATCATTCGATACCTCTGTATCGATTATGATTAGCGGAAAACCAAAGGACTGGTAAACTTCAGAAATCGTACCTGAATGCTTGTTTTTTATACTTTGTCCCTCAGGCTCATTACGAACACTTATGATTATTTTATTGCCGATTACTTTCGGAACCTGCTCGTTGAGAAGTTTTTGAGTTGGAGGAGACATTCCATCGATTTCTTGAAGACAAAGCCTCCAATAGTCCTGTGCTGTCTCGGGTTCAAAGTGTGGATCGTTTACTTTTGTTGAAAAAGTGGTATTCGCTATATGCGAAAATTCCGTCTGTAACCGCGCAGCTAATAATGTGTAGATATTACTTGGCAGAATATTTTCTATCAAAAAATGAAAATGCCATTTTTTATTTTGCTTATCGACCACTACTTTTTCGATTTGTGCATTTTCAAAGTACTTAAATATCGTGTCTTCAGTCATTTGAAGCTGCTGAAGCAAGAGTTGGAATCGCTCTTTTTTGCCTTGGGCATCACTCAAAAGTTCCCACCCCTATCTATTAAAAATCAAAAGGTTTTGTTAATCATTAAAGAATAAATCATAGAACAAAGGCTATTATATCATATCTGAACAAAGTTAAACTCAAGGATTTTTTGACAATAAGAAAACTCGCCTTAAGGCGAGTTTCTTTTTTATAGAGTATTTAATAGCTCTGTTAAGCGTTCGACTAGTTCCGCTGAAGTTAATTCAAGCACTTCACCCGTTTTACGGATTTTCACTTCAACAATTCCTTCAGCTGCTTTTTTACCAACCGTCACTCGGACTGGTAACCCGATTAAATCAGAATCAGCAAATTTCACGCCTGGACGTTCGATCCGATCATCCATTAACACATCGAAACGGTTTTGTTTTAGTACCGTATAAAGCTCTTGTGCTAATGCAGCTTGCGTTTCATCCTTCATATTGACCGGAATGAGATGGACATCAAAAGGAGAAATCTTGACTGGCCACACTAATCCTTTTTCGTCATTAAATTGTTCCGCTACTGCGGCCATCGTACGAGATACTCCGATTCCATAACAGCCCATGATCATCGGTTGGGTCTTTCCGTTTTCATCCAAATAGGTAGCGTTCATCGCTTCACTATAGCGAGTTCCTAATTTAAAGACATGACCAACCTCAATTCCTTTTGCAAAAAGGATGGTGCCTTGTCCATCTGGAGAAGGGTCTCCCTCCTGTATAAAGCGCAGGTCAGCATATCGGGTAACTGAAAAATCACGACCAGGGTTCACATTTATATAGTGATAGTGTTCTTCATTAGCGCCACATACACCGTTAACAACCGCTTCAACTGCAAGGTCAGCAACAATTTCTACCTTCTCAACCCCAATGGGACCTAATGATCCAACAGGACAACCAAGGATTGATGCTGTCTCTTCAGCGTCAGCAAGTTCAACTGAGCTTGCTTCAAACATATTTTTCAACTTAATATCATTAATCTCATGGTCCCCACGAGCAAGGACAAGGACGCAGCGATCATCGATTTTGAACATTAACGACTTAATGCACTGCTCTGGTTTAACTTGCAAATATGCAGCTACCTCATCAATAGTTCGTTGATTTTCTGTTTTAACTTTTTCAAGGCCCTTTGCAGCTTCAGCTGAATTTCCATATTTAGTTACAACAGGAGCCATTTCGATATTAGCTGCGTAATCAGACGTGTCAGAATATGCAATCGTATCCTCACCTACATCTGACAACACCATAAATTCGTGCGTGTCTTTACCTCCCATTGCACCTGAGTCAGCGATAACAGCACGGAAATTTAAACCGCAGCGGGAAAAAATGTTTGAGTAAGCAGTAAAGAGCTTATCATATACCTCATCAAGACTTTCCTTTGTAGAGTGGAAAGAATAGGCATCCTTCATGATAAATTCACGACCGCGCAGTAATCCGAATCGCGGACGTTTTTCATCACGGAATTTTGTTTGAATTTGATATAAAGTTAACGGCAGCCGTTTATATGATTTAACCTCATCACGAACTAGGCTAGTAATAACTTCTTCATGAGTCGCTCCGAGGGCAAATTCGCGATCGTGGCGATCTTTCATCCGCATTAGCTCTGGCCCATATGAGTACCAGCGACCTGATTCTTGCCATAATTCAGCTTGCTGCAGGGCAGGCATTAATAATTCAACTGCACCGGCATTATCCATTTCTTCACGGACAATCGTTTCGATTTTTTGCAATACCTTGTTTGCCAACGGAAGATAACTATAAATTCCACTGGCATTTTGCCGCATGAATCCAGCTCTTAATAATAATTGATGGCTCTTAATTTCTGCATCTGCTGGTACTTCACGAAGCGTTGGAATAAGCGTCATACTTTGTTTCATCTATTAGCACCTCTAAACAAATTTTTAAGAAAAACAGAAGCGTCAGTTCAGCAAGATTCATTAATTGGTAATACCGCTTGCACTTAACACTTTTTATAGGAAAAACCGTTGGATATCATTCCATGTCACTACTAACATCAACAGCATGAGTAATGCAAACCCGATAAAGTGAACCATGCCCTCTTTATGGCGATCGATTGGTTTCCCTCTTAGCGCTTCAACTGCAAAAAACATTAATCTTCCACCATCAAGTGCAGGGATTGGCAGCAAGTTCATGATTCCTAAGTTAATACTTAAAATTCCGGCCCATTTCATTAAATAATAAATGCCGGATTTGGCAACGGTATCCGTCGATTTATAAATCCCAACCGGTCCAGATAAAGCATCAATGGTAAACTCACCTGTAACAAGCTTCCCTAACATTAAGAAGATCTGTTTTGTCCAATCATAGGTTTCTTGAAATCCGTAACTAATCGATTTGAGTGGAGATTTTTCAATTGGGCCATAAACACCAATCAGGCCAATTTTTCCTCCCTCTACTTCCTTTTCCTCAGGTGTAACGGGTATTTCAAGAGTTTCTCCGTCCCGTTGGATGGTAAACTCTAACTCTTTATTTGGGTTTTTTCGAATCATTTCTACAACATCGGTCCATGTCGTGATTTCTGCACCTTCAATGCTTTGGACGATATCCCCTTCTTTTAGTCCAGCCTGTAACGCGGTCCCGTCAGAGGTAAGTTTCCCTAACACCGGTTCTTCAGAAGGTACACCTTGTAATAAGGCAATCGTGATAAAAATAAGCAATGCCAGAACAAAATTCATCATCGGTCCTGCAAAGATAGCCATGGTTCTTTGCCCTAGAGTTTTAGAGGCAAACTGCCGATCATAAGGGGCAATTTGCGTTTCATTTCCGTCTTCAACTAAAACGGCATCCCGATTAATCGAGAATTTTTGCAGCTGCTCTTCTTCTCCTTCAACATAACCCTTTATCAGTAAATCTCGTTCGATATCTGCACTTTCCACTTCTACGATCCGCGCCTCAGGAAATTTATCCTTATTATTTAAAATAATTTTGGTTGCATTTCCTAAATGATCGAGAATAAGGCCAATTCTATGCCCAGGTTTAATTTCAACCATCTCAGGGTCTTCCCCAGCCATCCGAACAAATCCACCGATTGGAAGAAGACGAATCGTATAAGTGGTTTCATTCTTTTTATGGGAAAAGATTTTTGGACCGAAGCCAATTGCAAATTCTCGACAAAGAATTCCGGCTCGTTTTGCAAAGATGAGATGTCCTAATTCATGAAAGAATACGAGAGCGCCGAAAATAACTATAAAGGCTATGACTGTACTCAAACTTAAAAACCACCTTTTTATAAAAGATTCTGGACAAAGAGCCTTGTTTCTTTATCGATTTCCTGAATTTCATCAAGACTTGGATTCAAAATGACTTGATGAGCTGAAAGAGCTTTCTCTATTAAATCCTCAATTTGTAAAAACTTTATTCTACCCTCTAAGAATGCTGAAACAGCAATCTCATTCGCTGCGTTTAACGCGGTAGGCATTGTTCCACCGATTTTCCCAGCCTCATAGGCATACTTTAAGCAACGAAAACGTTCAAGATCCATTTCGTTAAAATGAAGCTTGCCAATCTGAGCCAAGTTTAATCGTTTCCCACTCGGGTGTGGAAGCCGGTCAGGGTAGGTTAATGCATATTGAATTGGGACTCTCATATCCGGAGTACCCAATTGAGCAATAATACTGCTGTCATGGAACTCTACCATCGAATGAATAATGCTCTCCTTATGAAGAAGTACATCAATATTCTCGTAAGGGATTGAAAACAACCAATGGGCTTCAATTACTTCAAGCCCCTTATTCATCATTGTAGCCGAATCAATGGTAATTTTTGCACCCATTGCCCAGTTTGGATGGGCTAACGCTTCCTTTACGGTGACATTTTCTAGTTCATCTCGCGTGCGATGGCGGAAGCTTCCACCTGAAGCCGTCAGAATCAAGCGCTCGATATTTTTGCTGTTTTCTCCTTGTAGCGCCTGGAATATCGCAGAATGTTCACTATCAACAGGCAGCAAGCTTACGCCATGTCTCTTGGCTGCTTCCATTACTAAATGCCCTGCCGTAACAAGCGTTTCTTTATTGGCAATTGCGATCGTTTTTTTCGCTTCAATTGCCTGGAGCGTTGGAAGAAGTCCGACACTTCCTAAAACGGCATTGACAAGGATATCTGCCTCTTCATAAACAGCCACTTCGATTAGTCCGTCTGCACCGTATGTAAAAGTTGTATTAGGAAATTCTTGTCTCAATGTTACACATGCTGATTGGTCTTGAACCGAAACAAGTTTTGGACTAAATTGAGAGATAATCTTCCTCGCAGAATCGATGTTCCTTCCAACGGAAAGGGCAACCAAAGAAAATTCATCTTGATGCTCTTTGATTACATCGAGCGTTTGTAATCCAATTGAACCGGTAGCACCTAACAAACTAATATATTTCACAAAGTCCCACTCCCACAAAAACTAAAAAATGATCAATCGTAAACTATAACAAATGGAAAAAATGCATTAACGGCAAAACAAATAATAAACTATCAAAGCGGTCTAAGATTCCTCCATGACCAGGCAGGATGCGGCCCGAATCTTTGATATTGTAATGACGTTTAATAGCTGATTCAACCAAATCTCCAATTTGTCCAAAAATAGATAAAAAAGTTGTTGCCAATAACAGCTTCCATAAAGTGGTGTTCATTTCAGCAAACAGGATAAAAAGAACGGCTACGATTAATGCAGAGACAATCCCGCCGAAGAACCCTTCCACCGTTTTTTTAGGACTGATCTCAGGCCAGAGCTTGTTTTTCCCTATTGCTCTTCCGATGAAATACGCTCCTGAATCTGTTGCCCAAATAATAAATAAGGCGTAAAAAATATATGTTAAGCCTGCTTCCGCTTCTCGTGTTTCAATAAAATAATGAAATCCAATTCCAATGTAGATGGTCGATAAAGTTGCGAAGGCAACATCATCAAAAGTAAATCGATTTTTTGTTATTACTGTATACGTCATAAACAACAAAACAGCTAATAAGGCCAGCTCAATTTTTGTATAATCCGCACTTTCAAGGATACTTTGAAATTGATCTGGCAGCAAAAATAGCCATAAAAGAATGAGTGAAATCAATCCTGGCACGGAAATGACACTTATTTTCCGCATTTTTAACAGCTCATATAAAGCGATTGATGCCAAGAGGTATGTTAATAAAATAAACGGAGTACCTCCATAAATAACAATCGGTAAAAAAATGGCTGCTGCAATAACCGCTGTTACGATTCGTTGCTTCATTTAGTTTTTCAACACCTTTTCATGATGAGAGTGTATTACACTCCTCCAAATCTTCTTTGACGATTTTGATATGCTTCGATCGCTTCAATAAAATGTTGTTCTCCAAAATCTGGCCAAAGTACATCTGTAAACCAAAACTCGGAGTAGGCAAGCTGCCAAAGCATAAAATTGCTAAGTCGAATCTCCCCACTTGTACGAATTAACAAATCTGGATCAGCCAGTGTTGCGGACATTAAATAGGATGAAAAGACATCTTCTGTAAGTCCGTTTTCATCTATTATACCATTTTGGCAATCATTTAAGACATGCTTAACAGCGTCAACGATCTCAGCCCTGCTTCCATAATTCAAGGCAAAATTCAACGTTAAGCCTGTATTATCCTTTGTATCATCCATTGCTTTCTCGATCGCTCTTAGCGTATGATCAGGTAAGTTTTCCTTATATCCCATCATCGTAACTTTCACATTTTCCTGAATAAGCTCTGGTAAAAACGTTCCTAAAAATTCTTCAGGGAGTTTCAATAAATAATCCACTTCCATCTTTGGCCGTTTCCAATTCTCTGTTGAGAACGCATATAAGGTTAGTGTATGAAGCCCCAGATCACTTGCTAATCTAGTGATTTTCCGAACTACCTTCATTCCTTCATGATGTCCGGCAACGCGTGGTAATGCTCTTTTCTTGGCCCATCTTCCATTACCATCCATAATAATTGCAACATGTGAAGGAACTTGCTGTCCTTTAATTTGAATTATTCGGTCTCGGAGACTGGAAGAATGTTGCTGATTCTTCCACAGCTTTATTTTGTTTAACATAATTTAGCTCCTCCAAAAAAAGTTAATCTGACTCTCCCGATAATATAGCAAATACCAATTATATGTAAACTTGTATATATCGAAGAAATTCACCATTTTATTCACATGCTCTTATCATACCAAAAATGGAATAAGATATCTCTATAAAAGACTATGTATATGGACCATTTTTAAGAATTATTAATCGTAAAAAAACCCCCGATAAAAAGAGGGTCTTTTTTTCGGAGGTCTATTTAGTCTTAAACTTCCATTACTTCTTTTTCTTTATCCTTCGTAATTTGATCAATTTTTGCAATATGATCATCTGTTAATTTTTGAATGTCATCGGAGTAACCACGATGTTCGTCCTCGGTAATTTCCCCGTTCTTTTCAAGTTTCTTAAGATCATCATTTGCATCACGACGAATGTTACGAACCGCAACTTTTGCTTCTTCTGAATCTTTTTTAATAACCTTTACCAATTCCTTACGACGTTCTTCTGTTAATTGAGGAATCGTTAAACGAATAATATTTCCATCATTTGTTGGTGTTAAACCAAGATCTGATTTTAATATTGCTTTTTCAATATCACCTAACACAGATTTATCATAAGGCTGGATCACCAACAGGCGCGCTTCTGGAACAGAAATTCCAGCCAATTGGTTAACAGGAGTTGGTGCACCGTAATAATCAATGGAAAGCCGATCAAGTAAAGAAGCATTAGCTCGGCCCGCACGAATACTTGCAAGTTCACGTGTGTAAGCAGAAATGGCTTTAGTCATTTTTTCTTTAGCAGTAGCAATAACTTGTTTTGGCATGATTATTTCCCCCTAACAATTGTTCCGATTGTTTCACCCATAACGACTCGTTTAATATTTCCTTGCTCCATAATAGAGAAGACAATTAACGGAATATCGTTATCCATACAAAGTGAAGATGCAGTAGAATCCATTACCGCTAATCCTTCTTTAAGAACATCGAGATACGATAATTGATCGTATTTTTTTGCGTTTTTATCAATGCGAGGGTCTGCTGAATAAACTCCATCGACATTGTTTTTCGCCATCAAAATAACATCTGCTTCAATTTCAGCAGCTCTTAATGCCGCTGTTGTATCAGTGGAGAAATATGGATTCCCAGTACCAGCGGCAAATATGACAACGCGCTTCTTTTCTAAATGACGGATAGCCCGGCGACGAATATAGGGTTCCGCAACTTGTCGCATTTCAATAGATGTTTGCACACGCGTTTCAATCCCACCTTGCTCTAAACTATCTTGAAGAGCAAGAGAATTCATAACCGTGGCAAGCATCCCCATATAATCAGCTGTTGCCCGATCCATTCCCATCTCGCTGCCAATCTTACCGCGCCAAATGTTTCCGCCTCCAACAACTACAGCAACTTCCACACCTAATTCGGCAATCTCTTTTACTTGATCCGCAATTGACTTGATTACAGCAGGATTAATTCCAAAACCAGCATCACCTGCTAATGCTTCACCACTTAATTTTAAAACGACGCGTTTATATTTAGGGCTGCTCATAAGAACCTTTGAACCTCCAATAGTATGTTTCAAAAAAATAGTTTGAAGTAAAGCTCAGGCACTTAAGAATCGCTTTCAACCGCAATTCAATAGCACCAAGAGCTTAGACCTCTTAAAAATAGGGAACACTTCGTGTCCCCTATAACAATCATCAAAAGCGAGTATTTATCGGGATATCCCCGAAGTATTCACGCTTAATTATTTTTTGATTTGATTCATTACTTCTTCAGCGAAGTTTTCTTCACGCTTCTCAATACCTTCGCCTACTTCATAACGAACAAACTCACGAAGAGTTGCACCTTTAGATTCAACAAATTGACGAACCTTTTGGTCTGGGTTTTTAACGAATGTTTGATCAAGGACACAAACGTCTTCGAAATATTTGCCAAGGCGACCTTCAACCATTTTGGCAACGATATTTTCTGGCTTACCTTCGTTAAGAGCTTGTTGAGTTAATACTTGACGTTCACGCTCAACTTCTTCTGCAGAAACTTGATCACGAGAAACGTATTTAGGGTTTAAAGCAGCGATATGCATAGAAACATCTTTTGCAGCTGCCTCTTCAGTTGTTCCTTCAAGAACTGTTAATACACCAATACGACCGCCTGCATGTAAGTATGCACCAAATGCATCAGCATCAGTTTTTGTTTTTACTTCAAAGCGACGAAGGCTGATTTTCTCACCAATTTTTGCAATCGCAGCATTGATATGGTCAGCAACTGTTGCGCCATTATCCATAGTTTGAGCTTCAGCTTCTTCCACTGTAGCTGGTTTGTTTTTAAGAAGGTGGCTAGATAATTCTTTAACAAGAACTTGGAAACCTTCATTTTTTGCAACGAAGTCAGTTTCAGAGTTAACTTCTAAAATAACTGCGTCGTTTCCTTCTGTAGCAATAGCAGTAATACCTTCTGCAGCAATACGGTCAGATTTCTTAGCTGCTTTTGCAATTCCTTTTTCACGTAAGTAATCAATCGCTTTTTCCATATCACCGTTTGTTTCTGTAAGGGCCTTTTTGCAATCCATCATGCCGGCACCTGTTTTTTCACGAAGTTCTTTTACCATTTGAGCGGTAATTGCCATAATGAAATTCCTCCTTATAATAACTATGTATTATTTTTTACACATTTTAGCAAAGCTAAACACGAAAAGCGGAAGCGGCTTGCTCAGGGGTGACAGGCATAAGACGAGCCGGGCTGAAGGTCGTTTTTTGACCTTCTGACCGGATTGGCTGTAGACCTGTGAACCCCTAGCCGCTGGAGCTAGACATTTTACTATTTCTTTAAAAAAAGGTGATAAAGGGTGCTCCCTCTTATCACCTTTTATTGTCTTGCTAAACAAAATTATGCAGTAACTTCTTCACCTTGTTTAGCTTCAAGGATTGCATCTGCCATTTTACCAGTTAATAATTTAACTGCGCGGATTGCATCATCGTTAGCTGGGATAACATAATCGATTTCATCTGGATCACAGTTAGTATCAACGATACCAACGATCGGGATGTTCAATTTGTGTGCTTCAGCAACAGCAATACGCTCTTTGCGTGGGTCGATGATAAATAATGCATCTGGAAGACCCTTCATATCCTTGATACCGCCTAGGAATTTTTCTAAACGCTCTTGCTCTTTTCTTAATTGAACAACTTCTTTTTTAGGAAGAACATCAAATGTTCCATCTTCAGACATTCTTTCGATATCTTTAAGGCGTGCAATACGCTTTTGGATTGTTTCGAAGTTTGTTAAAGTACCACCTAACCAACGTTGGTTAACGAAGTACATACCAGAACGAGCTGCTTCTTCTTTAACAGAATCTTGAGCTTGTTTCTTAGTACCAACGAAAAGGATTTTACCGCCGTTACCAGCTAGCTCCTTAACGAAGTTGTAAGCTTCTTCAACCTTTTTAACTGTTTTTTGAAGGTCGATGATGTAGATACCGTTACGCTCCGTGAAGATATACTTCTTCATTTTTGGGTTCCAACGGCGAGTTTGGTGTCCGAAGTGTACACCAGCTTCAAGCAATTGCTTCATAGAAATAACTGACATGTTTTTTTCCTCCTAAAGGTTTTAGTTTTCCTCCGCTAAGTTCATCTTTAACCGGAAACTTAAATTAAGCACCTGCCGATTAAATCCGTTAGCGTGTGTATTAACACCATGAACTAATATAGCATATGTGATTTAGACAATCAAGTTATTCCTGTTTATCTAAGTTAGAAAAAAAATGATTATTCCGTACGATCGGTAATTGGATTCATCATTTATATTAGATACATCCTATTATGTGCGGTCCGAATAGCAAGGTCATATGTTTTTGTATTAAATTCAATCGACCTTCCGCTACTCCCACCCACCTCTTCTGCTATCACCTCAATCGAACGAATGGCTAATTCCTGTCTGACCGCCTCAATATTTCTCAGTCCCACTTTCATTAATGAAGAAGAAGCTAAACCTGGAAACATTTCTGCTCCTCCAGCTAGTTTTGCTTTTAAATTAGGAAGGCGAGCCCCTTTACTAATTAAACTAGTCACTAAAGCTTGAATCGCTATGTCAGCAAACTTTCCTTTTTTGTGAGACTCTGCTTTTGCTAGTTTAGAATTAGGAAGCATAACATGAGCAAGACCGGAAACTTCCTCAGCTTGATCAAATAATACCACCCCGACACATGATCCCAATCCAGATGTTTTCAAGATAGCAGCACCAGTAACCGTTTCGATTCCAGCAATTCCGACACGAATAGAAGGGAGTTCCCTATCCTTAATCATCATTAGAAATACCTAGAGCGTTAAAAATAATCGTAAAGAAATTGGGATCCGGTATTAAGAAAAAGTATCCCTTAATGCTTTCTGTGTTTGTTCCAGCATCTTCCTTTAATGCAGTATCAATCACGATTCCAACATCACTTTCTTTTGACAGTTCAATAAAACCGTAGCTTATGATTGCACCAAACAGATCAATGGACAGAGTAGGAACAGTCGAAACTAACGAAAGGTTGGTAAAATTTGCCAACGATGATATATAAGAACCTGTTAATATATTTCCCAGTTCCTGCAATGCTGAAGCTGCAATGTCTTGATCTAATTCATCATAAGGGAGACTCGAGCTTCCAAAAAGCTGCTGAATGGAATGTTCCACTTGATGGAGCGGAAGAATGAAAAACATGCTCCCAGTTGCATCCCCCTCAATTCTTAAGTATACACTTGCAACAGTTTGATCGCTTCCTCCTGCCATTTCCATCATTTCTTCAAAGGACAGTACTCTAGCACTTGGTATCTTCATTTCAATTTTCTTATTTAATAGCTTTGATAAAGCCGTTGCTGCATTGCCAGCACCGATATTGCCGATCTCTTTAAGAACATCTAATTGCATCTCTGTAATTTGATTAATGAACGACATTCTTTCCACCTTCATTTCTATGCTGTGAAATATCTGACTCTATCATTTTTTCAATATCCAGTACCGTGACTAATTGTGAATCGATGATGGAAATTCCCTTCACCCACTGTGCTTGAAGGAATTCATTTTTGGCAGGAGCAGCTTTGATTGAATTTAGGTCTAGTGTATATACATCCGTTACAGCATCTACTAGTAGACCGACCACTGATTCGGAAATTGACACTAAAATAATCCTTGTTTGATTGGTCAGCTCATGCTTAGGAATAATCTTTAATTTTTCACGGAGATCTAATATTGGAATAACCTCTCCCCTTAAATAGATAATCCCCTTAATATAGGGAGGTGTAAAAGGAACTCTTGTGATGGCTTGAGCCTTCTCGATAGATCGGACCGAACTAATCCCGATAGCATAAGCATGGTAATTTAATTCAAAAACAATGACTTTAAACTCATTAAGAAGTTCCTTCAAATTTACTCACTCCCTTCTTCTTCATTCATTAGCTAGTTTCGCCGGGGGCTTCTCCTGTTTTTTGGCTCTATAAATTCCTTATCACTAGACAAGATAACGATTAAATCAGTGTATGACAATCAACAATTAAAGCCAATTGTCCATCGCCTAACACCGCAGCACCAGAGATCCCCCTAATAGGTGGCAAATAGTTACCTAGAGGTTTCAGCACTACTTCCTGGTGTCCAATAAAGGAATCTACAACAAAGGCGATGGTTTTATTTCCTATTTGAACCATTACGATTTTTAGAGAATCCTCTTCATATGCCCCCCCGGGGACTTCTAATAATTCTTGAAGGTAAACGAGCGGAATGGTCTTATCACGAAAACTAATACTCTTTTGACCTTCTATACTCATTACTTCTTCTTGTTTCTTAATTACTGTCTCGATAATGAATGAAATGGGAATGGCATAAATCTCTGATTGAATTTTGGTTAATAATACTGATTGGATTGATAAAGTGAGCGGTAACTTGATTAAAAAAACGGTGCCCCTCCCAAGCTGAGAATTAATTGTCAATGTCCCCCCCAGCGATTCAATCGTATATTTCGCAACATCTAATCCGACGCCTCTCCCGGATATGTTTGAAATTTCCGAAGAGGTCGAAAAACCTGACATAAATAAAAGATCATACACCTCTTGATCCGAAAGTCCTTGTTCGTCATTTTCGGCCAGAAGTCCCTTGGTTATTGCTGACTGGATAACCTTTTCACGATTAATTCCGCCACCATCATCACTTACCTCGATAAAGACGTGATTCCCGCTATGGAAAGCCTTTAAGGTGATCTTTCCCTCAGTCGGTTTGCCCAGTGTTTTTCTTATATCAGGGTATTCAATTCCATGATCTACACAATTGCGCAGTATATGAATAAGGGAATCACCAATTTCATCAACGACGGAGCGTTCTAGCTCGGTTTCTGCACCAATTATTTCGATGCTGATTTGCTTATTTAATTCTCTTGCTAATTGGCGGATCATTCTTGGGAATCGATTAAACACAGTACTGATTGGCAACATGCGCATATTTAGTAAGACACTTTGCATTTGACTTGATAAAACAGCCATACCATCAACCGATTCCCGTAACTCTGGATGATCTAATTCCCGGGAAATTTGTTCTAATCTACCACGGTGAATAACAAACTCTTGAAATAAGTTCATTAATGTATCAAGCCGTTCAATTTGGACTCGTATTGTTTTATTAATAGCTGGGATGGCTGTGAAGGTTGCGAATGGTTCTAAAGAACCGACTTCTTGGGGATTTTTAACAATCCCATCAAGTCTCTCTTGATTCCAATTAGGATTAATAATAGGCAGGCTATTTAATTCTGCATTCTCAACCTCTGAAATGTTAATAAGATGCTGATAAATGCTTTCTGAGGTACTCTTTGTTGAAAATGTAATGGTAAAAGTTAAATCAAACTGTTCCTCTTCAAGTTGATCAAAGGAAGGAACCGATTTGATGATCTCCCCTAACTTTTCTAATGTATGAAAAATCAGGGCCACCCTTGCTGCTTTTAATAAGCAATCTTGAGCAAGCGTAATCATTATTTCAAAGACACGGCTCCCCTGTTCCATTGCTTGTTGAATAATCGTGATCTCTAAAGGATCATAGACGATTTCATGGATGGAATGAGGTTCCGTGTTCGGACTATATTGATACCCATTCTCTTTTTTCTGTTCTGTCCTTTCCGGATTCTTTTCCAACTCCATTAATCTTTGCAGAGCGTCCGAAATGTTTCTCGTTCCATTTCCTCCCGTAATTATGGATTGCAGGATTAAATCCAATTCGTCTACTCCAAAAAACAATCCATCTAGTACCGCTTTCGTTACACCGATTCGACCATCTCGGATTGCATCAAGAAGATTCTCTAACTGATGTGTCAAATTGGTCAAATCTCCATATTCCATCGTTGCTGCCATTCCCTTTAATGTATGTACTGAACGGAAAATTTCATTAATAACCGCTATATTTTCCGGGTCTTTTTCAAGCTTGATAAGATGTTCATTACAGGCTTGCAAATGCTCTTTGCTTTCATCGATAAATACTTGTAAGAAGTCGATTAACTCCATGCCTATCCCTCCTTTTAAACAGGATGAAAAACTTTTTTCGGTTGTGTTTTTCTGGGATGATTGACAAAAAACACCTTTATATGTATATCAGTCTTATTTTACTATAAGCTTTGTCGAAAAAAAGCGAATTTTTTTTCGAACAAAGGAACTTTTCGAAAGCAAAAGCAAAAAAAACCAAGCAATGGCTGCTTGGTTTTTTGTATTTAAACAATTAGTTAGATTTTAACTTCTCAAGTTCAACAAGGAATTTATCGTTAAGAACTTTAATGTACGTCCCTTTCATTCCAAGAGAACGTGATTCAATTACGCCAGCACTTTCAAGTTTACGAAGTGCGTTAACGATAACAGAACGAGTGATTCCAACACGGTCTGCAATTTTTGAAGCTACTAATAGGCCTTCATTTCCATTAAGCTCTTCAAAAATATGCTCAATTGCTTCTAACTCACTGTATGATAATGAGCTAATAGCCATCTGAACAACTGCTTTGCTGCGTGCTTCTTCTTCGATCTCTTCTGATTTTTCACGAAGAATTTCCATCCCAACTACAGTAGCACCGTACTCAGCTAAGATAAGATCATCATCATGAAACTGTTCTTCAATACGGGATAAAATAAGTGTTCCTAAGCGCTCTCCGCCACCGATAATCGGAACAATTGTGGTTAATCCAGCATTGAAAAGTGATTTATTTTCATAAGGAAACGCTGAATACTCACTTTCAATATCAATGTTTGAAGATGTTTCTTGAATATTAAAAAGGTTCTTTGAATATTCTTCAGGGAATTGACGATCTTCAAGCATTTTCTTAATGCGTTCATTTTCAATTGATTGCTTAATTGCAAAACCTAATAATTTACCACGACGGCTTACAACGAAAACGTTAGCTTCGATAACATCACGTAGAGTTTCAGCCATTTCTTTGAAGTTAACAGGTTTCCCTGCTGCTCTTTGTAGCATCGCGTTGATCGTTCTAGTTCTTGTTAATAAGTCCATTAATTCTTCCTCCTATGTGCTTCAAACGAACATTATGTTATTGTATTTTTCTCTTTATATAAAACCATTAGGTTGTTACACCCAAAATTTAATCCTTCATTAGAGGATAAATTGACTTAAATCTTTGTCTCTAGAAATGGCTCCGAGCTTTTCTTCTACGTATTGAGGAGTTATCGTAATTTTTTCTAACGTAATATCTGGTGCCTCAAATGATAAATCTTCGAGAAGCTTTTCAAGAATCGTGTGTAAACGTCTTGCTCCAATATTATCCGTATCCTGATTCACTTCAAATGCCACTTCTGCAATCTTACGAATAGCATCGTCAGAAAATTCAATTTGTATACCTTCTGTTTCCAATAATGCTTGATATTGTTTTATTAATGCATTATCTGGCTCAATTAGTATTTTTACAAAATCATCAACAGTTAACTTTGTCAGTTCAACCCTAATCGGAAAACGGCCTTGTAATTCCGGGATTAAATCAGATGGTTTTGCCATGTGAAAAGCCCCAGCGGCAATAAATAAGATATAGTCGGTCTTGACCGATCCGTATTTAGTCACGACTGTTGAACCTTCCACTACCGGTAAAATGTCTCGTTGAACGCCTTCCCTCGAAACATCAGCAGATGAGCCTCCGGAATTTTTGCTGGCAATCTTATCAATTTCGTCGATAAAGATGATCCCGGTTTGTTCAGCCCTTCTAACTGCTTCCATCGTTACTTCATCCATATCAATTAATTTCTGCGCTTCTTCATTGGTTAGAACTTTTCTCGCTTCACTTACTGTCAGCTTGCGTTTTTTACGGCGCTTAGGCATCAAACTGCTTAATGCATCCTGCATATTCATTCCCATTTGTTCCATACCAGATCCTTGAAGCATGTCAAACATGGAAGGTTGCTGTTCCTCGACCTCGACCGTTACAATTTCATTTTCTAATTGTCCGGACGCAAGCTTTTCTTGAACTACTTTTCGCTTTTCTGAATTAGCGGATTCTTCTGTAGCTTGATTATCATATTGGTCCGACTGAGGCGCATTGCCTCCGAACAACATTTCGAGTGGATTCTTGTAGGTCGTTGATTTTTTGTTACTCGGAACAAGCAAGTCTACTAACCGGCGGTTGGCGTTTTCCTCGGCCCGGTCCTTTACATTAATCATCTTTTCTTCTTTGACAAGTCGTACCGAAGTTTCTACTAAATCTCTAACCATAGATTCAACATCGCGGCCAACGTAACCAACTTCGGTAAATTTAGTTGCTTCCACTTTGATAAACGGGGCACCAACTAATTTTGCCATCCTTCTAGCAATTTCCGTTTTACCTACCCCTGTTGGGCCGATCATTAAAATGTTCTTAGGAACGATTTCATCTCGGATCTCCTCGGTTAGCAGGCTTCGGCGATAACGGTTTCTAAGGGCTACTGCAACAGCTTTTTTTGCGTCTTTTTGACCGACGATATATTGATCAAGTCTCTCAACGATTTGACGAGGGGTTAAATTTGTTGTTTTTCCCATTTCTTATGTCTCCTTTCGTTTAAAGCTCTTCAACAATAATATTGTCATTCGTAAAGACACATATGTCTGCTGCAATCTCAAGAGCCGAGCGGGCAATTTCACTAGCAGTTAAGTGTTCACCTGTGTATTTTTTCAATGCACGTCCTGCTGCCAGCGCATAATTACCGCCAGAACCAATTGCTAGGATCCCATCGTCAGGCTCGATCACTTCACCTGTACCTGAGATCAGAAGTAAATCCTGTTCATTCATAACGATTAACATCGCTTCCAAGCGGCGAAGAACTTTATCACTTCGCCATTGTTTTGCAAGTTCAACCGCAGCTCTTTGGAGATTTCCGTTGTATTCTTCCAGCTTCCCTTCAAACATTTCAAATAATGTAAAGGCATCTGCCACGGAACCGGCAAAACCGGCGATTACTTTTCCATTAAACAATTTTCTAACTTTTCTTGCTGTGTGTTTCATCACAACTGCATTACCAAATGTAACTTGACCATCACCAGCCATTGCACATTTGCCATTATGATGAACAGCAAAAATAGTAGTAGCATGTATTTGAGACATGTAACCAATCCCCTTTCGAGAGTTAAGCCCTAGGATGATGTGACATATACGTATTACGCAAATAATCCTTCGTAACATGTGTATATACTTGGGTTGATGATAGTAGAGAATGCCCAAGTAGCTCTTGAACCGTACGCATATCAGCTCCATTGTTAAGAAGATGAGTCGCAAAGGTATGACGTAGCATATGCGGATGAATTTTACCATTTAATGCTGATTTCTCAATAATTGAGTTTAAGATTGTTCGAACTCCTCTTGCAGTCAGAGGACCCCCTCGAAAATTAACAAACAAAAAATCGTGATCTTTTTTTGTGTTTGTAAGAATTTCCTGTCTCCCATGTTGTATGTATAGTTCAAGGGCATCTTGTGCAAAGCTTCCAAACGGTACGTATCTTTGCTTCTTTCCTTTTCCATAAACAAGGACAGTGGAGACAAACATATCTAAGTCGCTCATTTTGACTTGGCAAATTTCACTAACACGCATTCCAGTTGCATACAAAAGCTCCAATAACGCTTTATTTCTCTGCCCTAGTGGTGTAGTAAGATCACATGCTTTAAAAAGTTCGTCCATTTCTGATTCGTAAAAAAAAGCAGGCAGACGCTTTTCAATTTTAGGTATCGAAACTAAGGAAAATGGATTATCCTCAACTAATTCTTCTCTTAACATAAACCGATAAAAGCTACGCAAACTTGAGATTTTGCGTGCCACTGTCTTTCTGGCAAGTTTTTTCTCATACAGCTTCGTTAAGTAAAGCCGTACATCCAAATAGTTAACTTGGTTTACGCTTTCAATTGCTTGCTCAGACATGAACATAAGGAAATCTCTAATATCATGTTGATAATGTTCAATTGTATATTGTGAAGAATTTTTTTCAATTTGTAAATATTCGATAAATAACTTTAAAGAAACGTTCACATTTTCCTTCATTTTAGCCACCTCACAAGGGCTACTAAATATTATCATATTTAATAGGGCAACACAAGGAACTTTACAAATTTTTCACAAAGTTCTGAATTATCTGTAAAGCTCTTCCAGCTAATGCTTCATACCGCTCTTTTTTTCCTCTAATTCTTTCCGGCAGCTCAGGGAATAATCCAAAATTGGCATTCATCGGCTGAAATCTTTTTGGGTTTGCAGTTGTAATGTAACTAGCCATACTTCCCATTGCCGTTTCCTTCGGAAATTCTACTGGCTCTTTTCCTAAAACGAATCGTGCTGCATTAATTCCGGCAATCAAACCACTTGCTGCTGATTCCACATACCCTTCAACCCCTGTCATTTGACCGGCAAAGAATAAATCACTTCTTGAATTAAATTGATAGGTAGCTTTTAAAACTTTAGGTGAATTAATAAAGGTATTGCGGTGCATGACCCCGTAGCGAACAATTTCTGCTTGTTCGAGACCAGGAATTAATTGGATTACTTCCTTTTGCGGGCCCCATTTTAGATGGGTTTGAAAACCGACAATATTATAAAGCGTCCCTGCTGCATCATCTTGACGTAATTGCACGACGGCAAAAGGTCTTTTACCTGTGCGAGGGTCTTCTAATCCAACCGGCTTCATTGGTCCAAACAGCATCGTTTTCTTCCCGCGATTGGCCATAACTTCAATCGGCATACACCCTTCAAAGAAAATCTCTTTTTCAAATTCTTTTACCGGTACTGTTTCAGCACTAATGAGCGCTTCATAAAACCGATTAAATTCCTCTTCTGTCATTGGGCAGTTTAAATAGGCCGCTTCTCCCTTATCATAACGGGATTTTAAATACACCTTATCCATATTTATGCTGTCTTTCTCAATAATAGGTGCAGCAGCATCATAGAAATATAAATATTCTTCACCGGTTAAGTCCTTTAACTTTGCAGCTAATGCTTGACTTGTTAACGGTCCTGTCGCAATAACCGTTGGACCTTCAGGAATTTCCGTTACTTCCTCGTGAATCACCGTCACATTAGGGTGCTCTTTTACTCGGTTGGTGACATGGGCAGCAAATTCGTGGCGGTCAACCGCAAGCGCCCCTCCTGCCGGAACTGCGCACGCATCAGCAGAACCGATAATAACGGAATCTAACATTCTCATTTCTTCTTTTAAAACTCCAACTGCATTTGTTAATGTGTTTGCCCGTAATGAATTACTGCAAACAAGTTCGGCAAATTGATCGGTATGATGTGCAGGTGTTTGTTTTACTGGTCTCATTTCATATAGGCGAACTTTAATTCCTCTTTTTGCTAATTGCCAAGCAGCTTCACTTCCAGCTAAGCCTGCTCCAATTACGTTAACTGACGCTTCCATCTTTTTAGCCCCCTGTAGGATAAATAAAAATTGCTCTGTTAAACTTGACAGTTGATTTCCGCTACAGGCACTTCGCTTTCCGCGGGCGGTTCGGGGAGCCTCCTCGGCGCATGGGCGCCTGTGGGGTCTCCCCTGTCCCGTACTCCCGCAGGAGTCTCGTGCCCTCCGCTCCAATCAACTTATGTCGAAAATCAAAATTACCTTTAACACAGCCAAAAAACTATCGTTATGTATATGCAAAATTGGGTTATGACAAATTCATTATTATTTTACCCTTATGATCTAGCGATCTTGCATGTATTCATACGTTTCATTATTACTATAAGTTTCATTTATATGCAATATAAAAGAGTGAGCAATGCTCACTCTTTACTTTTGTTGCTCTTCTTTGTAATCACAACTAATACATTGAACTTGGACACCTTTTTTCAGTTTCTTCTCAACGAGCAGACTGTCACATTTCGGACAATTCCGCGGTAAAGGCTTATCCCAAGAAATAAATTCACAAGCCGGGAAGCGATCACATCCATAAAAAATGCGGCGCTTTTTGCTTTTACGTTCAATAATATTGCCTTCTTTACAATTCGGACATTTAACCCCGATATCCTTTACAATTGGTTTCGTGTTCCGACAATCTGGAAAATTACTACAGGCCATAAACTTTCCATAGCGACCCATTTTAAATACCATTGGGCTATGGCATTGCTCACAATCTTCCCCTGCAGGTTCATCCTTTATTTCAACATGTTCCATTTCCACTTCAGCTTTTTCCAAGCTCTTTTCAAAATCCCGATAAAACTCATCGATTATTTTAAGCCAATTGACTTTTCCTTCCTCGATATTATCAAGGTTTTGCTCCATCATTGCAGTGAAATCGATATTGATGATTTCCGGGAAAAACTCCTCAATCATCTCATGAACAATTTCACCCAATTCAGTTGGAATAAACCGTTTATTGTCGAGAGCCACATAGCCGCGCTTTTGGATCGTATCCAAGGTTGGAGCATAGGTTGACGGGCGGCCGATCCCTAATTCTTCAAGCGTTTTAACTAATCTTGCCTCCGTATAGCGTGGCGGCGGCTGGGTAAAATGTTGTTTCGGTTCAATATCCTTTTTTAGAACCTTGTCTTTATTTTCAAGATCAGGGAGCATTTTTTCTCTTTCTTCAGACTGATCATCCGTTCCTTCCACATACACCTTCATAAACCCTGGGAATTTAACCTTAGAGCCGGTTGCTCTGAAAATAACTTCACCATTTTTAAGGTCGACACTCATCGTATCCATTACAGCCGAAGCCATTTGACTGGCCACAAACCGTTCCCAAATCAATTTATACAATCTTAACTGATCTCTCGATAAAAACTCTTTCAAGCTATTAGGCTCACGAAGTGTGCTTGTAGGGCGAATCGCTTCATGTGCATCCTGTGCATTGGTTTGTTTTTTTTCTTTCCGTTTCTCGGTCTGAAGGTAGGCTTCACCAAACGTTGATAGAATGTATTCCGAAGCTTCATTTTGTGCCACTTCAGAGATCCTCGTTGAATCGGTTCTCATGTAAGTGATTAAACCAACTGTTCCTTCTTTTCCGAGTTCGATTCCTTCATAAAGCTGCTGAGCCAGCATCATTGTTTTCTTAGCTCTAAAGTTCAATTTTCTTGCTGCTTCCTGCTGCAGAGAGGAAGTGATGAACGGCACTGCGGGATTGCGCTTGCGTTCTTTTTTCGTCACCGATTCAACCGTAAAGTTTTTGCCCTTCATCTTAGCAAGGACATTTTTTACGTCTTCCTCGGATTTTAGCTCTACTTTCTCGTTGCCTATCCCAAAGAAAGAAGCCTCAAATGTTTCATTTCCTTTCAAAAACTCTCCGGAAATCGTCCAATATTCTTCTGGTTCAAAATCTTTTATTTCTTTCTCACGATCAATAATTAGCCTGACAGCGATTGACTGAACCCGACCAGCACTTAAGCCCTTCTTAATCTTCTTCCATAATAGCGGACTAATATTATAACCGACCAATCGGTCAAGAACCCGTCTGGCTTGCTGGGCATCAACCAATCCCATATTAATCGGACGTGGATTCTTAAAGGATTCCGTAATGGCATCCTTCGTAATCTCATTAAACACAACTCGGCATTCAGAGTTAATGTCCACATCTAAACTATGAGCTAAATGCCAGGCAATCGCTTCTCCCTCTCTGTCGGGGTCGGCTGCGAGATAGACTTTTTTCGCTTTTTTCGCAGCTGTCTTTAATTCTTTTAACACGGGACCTTTCCCGCGAATTGTAATGTATTTAGGTTGATAGTTATGTTTTACATCCACACCCATTTGGCTTTTTGGCAAATCAATCAAATGCCCCATGGACGCTTTTACTTTATATTTTTTTCCAAGATACCGTTCAATCGTTTTCGCCTTTGCCGGCGACTCCACGATTACAAGATAGTCTGACATCCAGTAGTCCTCCTTAAGAGGGAGTATTCGTAAATCTCCATTTATTTAATTAAAAAAATAAGATGTTTTAAATTAATCATTATTATTGAACAAATAATTTAAATTTGTCAATTATAAGCTAAAGAAAACGTTTCCATGATGATACCGAAAAAAATTTTTTCCTTTAAATTGTGAACGAACATCTGTTGCAAAATGTATAACAGATTGGCAATAATTTCAACCTTTTTTGAAAAAAAACTTAAAAAATCAACTTTTTCGAGCATAAATGAGCAGAAAGGAATAAATTCAACAATAAATTATTTAGGAAATTCTTCCATAATATCCGCAGCCGTTTTAACTAATTTAGCCCCTTGTTGGATCAAATCATTAGCTCCCATCGAGTAAGGGCTCAAAATGCTGCCGGGAACCGCAAACACTTCTCTGCCTTCATTCACTGCATAGCTGGCTGTGATCAACGAACCGCTTTTCCTTTGGGCCTCTATAATAAGCGTTCCAAGACTCATCCCGCTGATGATTCGATTCCTTAACGGAAACTGCCATCGTTCCGGTTTAGTGTCTGGCGGGTACTCTGAAATAAGCAAATGGTTTTGAGCCATTGTGCCGGCAAGAGCTATATTTTCCTTAGGATAGAGGTGATTAAAACCTCCAGCGATGACGCCGATAGTGTTCCCGCCAAGCTTAATCGCCATTTCATGACTGTAAGCATCAATTCCTTTCGCTAACCCACTCACAATGATAAAATCCTCGTTTATTAACTCTGGAAATAATAACTGAATAGCGGACTTGCCATAGGACGTGGCCTGTCTCGACCCTACAACAGCTAACTTCTTCGGTTTCCGCAATAATTCCAGCTTGCCTTTACCATAAAGAACCCAAGGTGGCTGGTAGGTTTCTTTCAGTAATTGCGGGTAAACATCATCAAAAAAAGTAATCGGGAAAATATCATTTTGTTGGTATTGAAGGAGGAGATTAAAAGTGGATTCTTTTGGGAGGTCATAGTTTGGAAGAGACCGTGTGGGCAGGTTTACAATCTGTTTTAATTCAGTAACTGTAAAATCATTGATCGAAGAAAGCGTGGGGTCTGTTTTCAGGATGGTATAAAACGTTGTCCAACTAATCCCCCGCCAATGGTGAAGAAATAATAGTTTTGTTTGAAAATGGTCCATAAAGGATACCCTCCTCGTGAAAAAATTCACAATATATTCATATATAAATAAATTGGGATTAAAAAAATGAGGGATGATTGATTGAAATTTGCTTCAATGAGGATAAAGTCCCTCAAACTGAGGGACTTCGGTAGAAAAAAGGAGAGTAATATACGATATTAGATCTCCTCTTTCTTTCTATCTTAATGAGTTCGACACTTTTCGTATAAACCCTTTTCTTTAAGAACTTCAATTAGTGTTTCACCCATGACAGACGGTGTATCTGCCACTTTTATGCCACATTCGTTCATGACACGGATTTTTTCATCTGCAGTACCTTTACCGCCTGAAATGATCGCACCGGCATGGCCCATACGCTTTCCAGGAGGTGCAGTTCGTCCGCCGATGAAGCCCACGACAGGCTTGGTCATGTTAGCCTTTACCCATTCTGCTGCTTCTTCTTCGGCTGTACCGCCAATTTCACCAATCATAATAACAGCATAGGTTTCAGGATCCTCATTAAAAGCTTTAAGAACATCAATAAAGTTTGTCCCATTTACAGGGTCTCCTCCAATTCCAACAGCTGTTGATTGGCCGATCCCGGCTTGCGTTAATTGATGAACAGCTTCATAAGTTAGCGTTCCTGAACGAGAAACTACGCCGACATGACCTTTTGTATGAATATAGCCTGGCATGATGCCAATTTTACACTCATCAGGCGTAATGACACCTGGGCAGTTTGGACCAACGAGACGCGTTTTCTTTCCTTCCATATAACGCTTTACTTTTACCATATCTAAGACCGGAATATGTTCAGTAATACAAATGACAAGGTCTAGTTCTGCTTCGACCCCTTCTAAAATGGCATCAGCAGCAAATGGAGCCGGAACATAGATTACGGAAGCGTTTGCACCAGTGGTCTGGACAGCCTCTTTCACTGTGTTAAATACCGGAACTCCCTCTACCTCTGATCCGCCCTTACCTGGACTTGTACCACCAACAATTTTCGTGCCATATTCTAGCATTTGCTTCGTATGAAATAATGCTGTCGCACCTGTAATTCCTTGAACAATTACTTTTGTATCTTTATTGATAAATACGCTCACGTGAATTCTCCCTCCCTAATCCTATTCCGTTACTAATGAAACGATTTTTTGCGCTCCATCGGCCATTGATTCTGCTGCAATAATATTTAGTCCTGATTCCTCAAGAAGTTTCTTACCGAGGTCAACGTTCGTGCCTTCTAAGCGAACGACTAAAGGTACGCTGAGACCCACTTGTTTCGCAGCTTCCACAACTCCTGTCGCAATAACGTCACATTTCATAATACCGCCAAAGATATTGACAAAAATCCCTTTAACGTTTGGATCAGAAAGGATGATTTTAAACGCTTCCGTTACTTTCTCAGCTGTCGCACCGCCCCCAACATCCAGGAAGTTAGCCGGTTCGCCGCCATAATACTTAATGATATCCATAGTGGACATCGCAAGCCCGGCGCCGTTTACCATACAACCGATATTGCCATCTAATGAAACATAGCTTAAGTCATATTTTGAAGCTTCGATTTCTTTTGCATCCTCTTCATCTAGGTCACGATACTCTAATACATCTTTTTGACGGTAAAGAGCATTTGCATCAAAATTTAATTTTGCATCAAGAGCCATTACTTTGCCATCGCCAGTTACGACTAATGGGTTAATTTCAGCAATGGAACAATCTTTTTCGATAAAAGCTGTATATAAACCTTGCATAAATTTACATGCTTGGTTCACAAGTTCTTTAGGAATATTGATGTTAAAAGCAATCCGGCGTGCCTGGAATGCTGTCAGTCCAACAATCGGATCAATTTCTTCCTTAAAGATTTTTTCTGGTGTTTTTTCTGCAACTTCTTCAATTTCAGTTCCGCCCTCTTCTGATGCCATTAATACAACATGAGAAGTAGCACGGTCTAATACTAAACCTACATAATATTCTTTTTTAATGTCGCAGCCTTCTTCTATTAGTAAGCGTTTAACTTCTTTACCTTCTGGTCCAGTTTGATGCGTTACTAAGGTTTTTCCCAAGATTTCGTTTGCATATGTACGCACTTCATCTAGGTTTTTGGCTACTTTAACTCCGCCAGCTTTTCCCCGTCCGCCAGCGTGAATTTGCGCCTTGACTACACAAACTTCTGTCCCAAGAGACTTTGCTGCTTGTACTGCTTCTTCAACCGAAAAAGCCACTTTCCCATTCGGTACGGATACCCCGTAAGACTTGAGGATTTCTTTCCCTTGATACTCATGGATATTCATTTCCCATCCTCCTATTACACTTTCAAATATAGACTGCGTGTTTACATTTTATTAAAAAAAATGTCTCACTGTCTACTAATATAACATAAAGTATCGAAAATTTGTGCTAAAATTCAGAAATTTTTAATATTTTTAATATTCAATCTATTTTGATTGACGAATAATGTTAGAAAAAAAGCTGTCTAGCAAGGGATTATCCCCTTTGTAGGCAGCTTTTTTCTAATAAAATTCTATCACTTTACTATGTAGTCTTTTATTGGTGCAAAGGTTTTGCGATGGTGAGGAGTAATCCCCTTCGTTTCAATGGCCTCTAAATGCTCCTTCGTTCCATAACCCATATTGCTTTCAAAGCCATATTCCGGATAGTTTTGACCTATTTCTTTCATGAGGCGGTCCCTTGTTACTTTTGCAATAATGGAGGCTGCCGCAATTGAGATGCTTTTGGCGTCACCCTTTATGATGGCCTCAGAAGGGTATGGTGTTTCTAATTTCATGGCATCAATTAGTAAAAAGTCTGGCTTGGTTGTTAGTCCCGCCACGCTTGCGAGCATGGCTTTTTTTGTCGCTTCATATATATTGATTTGGTCGATCTCTTCCGGTGAAATTGACCCTACACTATACGAGATTGCTTGACTGATGATTAGTTCATAATAGGCTTCACGCTTTTGTTCGGTTAATTTTTTCGAATCGTCAATACCGGGCAGGTAGAAGTTTTCAGGAAGGATAACAGCTGCCGCCACTACCGGGCCAGCTAACGGTCCACGTCCCACTTCATCTATTCCGGCAATATGCTGGTAACCTTTTTGGCGTAGTTTGCGTTCGTATTGGCTCATTTCGATGAATTTTTCACGGAGCAGCTTTTCTTGCTCACGCTGTTTTTGCCACTTTAAGAGGAGCTGCTGCACTCCTTTGCGCTCGTCTGCTTGTAGTTCTTTTATAAAATGTTGATCTTCTTCTTGTAGCGATTTTAGGCGTTCTTCTATTTGTCTAATTGTAAGGTTCTTCATTTGATTCTCCTGCATTGTTTTGTAAAAGTATTAGATTAATTATACTAAAAAAAAGAGGATGATATTGTTTTATTTTTAGAGCTAATTCTATTAAAAGAATGAGTGGGGACGAGTGGGAATGAATTTGAAAGGTTCGGCTGGTGCATATTTTTGAAAAGTTGGTTCATATATTTGGAAGGTGGTCCATATATTTTGAAAGTTGGTCCATATATTTTGAAAGTTGGTCCATATATTTTGAAAGGTGGTCCATATATTTTGAAAGTTGGTCCATATATTTTGAAAGTTGGTCCATATATTTGAAAAGTTGGTCTATATATTTAAAAAGTTGGTCCATATATTTTTTCAAATGGTCCATATTCACATATTGACGGGCATATACGCATTTTCGCGAGCAAATATTCTCCAAAAAATAGCGAAAATCTTATAATTTTTTAAAAAAACTCCCCTTTTTTTAAAAAAACACAAAAAAATTACCTCATTTCAGCAAAAAGTGATAATTTTTTAGCACAAAACAAATAAATCTTCATTTTACACTTAAAAAAAACCAAATCCCGACTGTTAACTTTTTAGCCCCCTTACTAATTTGGACACCTAAATTTAGTAGGAGTACAATTTAGTCATAAGGGGAGGAGTCCACTATGAGTAAGAGAAATAGTGTGATTG